>JAESSZ010000875.1 GCA_016763875.1 Nannocystaceae bacterium | reverse complement strand
GGGCTCGGGCTCACGCATGAGTTCCAGGACATCAATGGCCGCCTCTTCGTAGGGGTGGGTTAGGCGGACCTGCTTCAAGACTTCGCCGAGGCAGTCTTTCCAGCAGATCATTTCGATACGGACTTCCTCGACTTTCTCGAGGCGACCGAGCTCCCCGATGGTGGGATTGGTGTTCTCGTTGCCTCGGAAGGTGCCCACGCCATCGAGGTTGAACGAGCAATCGCTGTAGTTACCGATCCCGCCCGCACCCGCGTTCCACATTGCTTTGCGTACGGCTGCGGCATCGGGGCGCGGGACGTAGACGATGACCTTGTACTGACTGCTGTGGCCACCGCGGGGCAGTCCAATCGCCCACCGGACTGTGTGCGCGCCCAGGCCGTCGCAAAACCAATCGTTCATCCCGTCGCGTACCGCGTCTAAGGAAGTATGCGGGCTGTACACGGCGAGCCCACTGCGGACCGCTCGGGCGAGCATGCGTTCTTTCCAGTCGCGGTCGGCGAGGCGTGCGAGTGGTTTGAAGATCGGAGGGTGGTACGCGACGATCAACTGGCACTTTGCAGCGAGGGCTTCGTCCAGCACCGCGGGGGTGAGATCGATGCACAGCATCGCCCGACGGACGGGTTTTCCGTTGCCAGCAAGGTGCAGCCCAACCTGGTCCCAGCCCTCGGCGAGATGCTCGGGAGCGATTTGTCGGAGGGCGGTCAACACGTGGTCGAGCTTCATCGCCGCCACAGAGTACAGCCAGCCGACCGCGGTCTCGGTCCTCAGTTTTTCGTCTACACTCCGGACTCGATGGGCGAGCCTACGCGTGACCAGTTGAAAGCAGCGCGTCCCGACAACGCGGAAGACCGCGAAGAGTTGCAGAACGTCCGCGACCAAATCGCGTTCTACGAGGCGGCGTATCGGGATGGCGATTCCGACCTCACCGACGGTGCGTTCGACGAGCTACAGGATCGCTACCAGGAGCTGGCCGACTCCCTGCAGATCCCCCAAGAGGACCGCCTGGACCGTACGCCAGGGGCGGACCACACTGACGGGTTTGTGCAAAGGGAGCATCGAATGCCGATGCTGTCGCTGGAGAAGCTCACGCCCAACCGTCGCGACACGCATGGGGAGTCGGTACCGATCGCGGAGCAGCTCACGCATTGGTACACGCGACGACGCAAGGATCTGGAGATCCCCGAGGATGCATTGCCGCTGCTGGTCGAACCCAAGATCGACGGGATCAGCGTTTCGCTGCTCTACGTCGACGGCGCGCTGAGCCGCGCGGTGACACGTGGCGACGGCAAGAAAGGTGATGACATCACCCGGCAGGTCAAAGCGGCCAAGGCTGTGCCTGCGAAATTGAAGGGGGTAGGGGGCACCCTTGAGATTCGCGGGGAGTTGTATTGGCCCAATCACGCTTGGGAGGCGTGGAACAAGAAGCTGGAGGAGGCCGGAGAAAAACTGGTGACCAATCCTCGCAACGGCTGTGCGGGCCTGATGAAACGCAAGGACCCCAAGGGGCTGCACAAGGCTGGGATCCGTTCTTTCCTGTACCAGGTGCCTTGGGTTGAAGGCGTGACGTTGCCGCCAACGCAGTCCGAGGTGCTCGCGTGGTTGGCGCAAGCAGGCGCCGATGTCTACCTCGACGAGATTCGCGTGTGCGCGACCGCCCAAGAGGCTCTTGCGTATTGCGGGGGGTACAACGAACGCCGCGCCTCGTTGCCCTACGAGATCGACGGCATGGTGATCAAGCTCGACGAGCTGCGGCACTACGGTCAGCTCGAGGGGACTGGGCATCACCCGCATTGGGCGGTCGCTTACAAGTTCGCTCCCGAGCGCAAACCAACGAAGTTGCTGGGCATCGCGGTGCAGGTCGGCAAGAGTGGCAAGCTGACACCGGTCGCAGAACTTGAGCCCGTGTTCGTTTCGGGCACGACGGTGTCTCGCGCCTCGCTGCACAACTTCGTCGAACTGGCTCGGAAAGACGTTCGTGTGGGCGACACGGTCTACGTAGAGAAAGCCGGTGAGATCATTCCTCAGGTGGTCGGCGTTGAGTTGTCGGAACGTGTCCCCAGCAGCGTCTCGTTCGTGCGCCCGACCGTTTGCCCAACTTGCGAGACCGGGGTCCTCGAGGAGGAAATCTTCGTCTACTGCCCCAACCCGGCGTGTCCCGACCAGGTCCGTGAGCGACTAAGGCATTTTGCGAGTCGCGCGGCGATGGACATCGACGGTCTTGGTGCGTCCACCGTGGATCAAGTCGTGGACCAGTTGGCCGTGCGGTCGCCGGTCGACCTGTTCAACATGCAGCGCGATGGCCTGATTGGGCTTGAGCGCATGGCGGACAAGAGTGTCGACAACCTGCTGGCCGGACTCGAGGCGGCCAAGGGGCGCGGGCTGACGCGCGTGCTCATCGGCTTGGCGATTCGGCATGTCGGAACCACGATGGCCGAAGACCTGACTCGCTACTTCGGTAGCGCCGAAGCAATGCTTGATTTTGCGGGGCGCTATGCCTCCGGCGACCAAGAGGTGATCGAACGCGTCGGGCCGGACAAGGGCAGCGGCGCCATCGAGGGGATGGCCCGCAAGAGTGCCGACAGTATTTTCACCGAGCTCAACTCGGCCACACTCCGCGAAGTCTTCGCGGGCCTGGGCGAGGCGGGGGTCAAGTTGCTCGCCGTGACGGCGGCAATCGAGGCCGTCGAGGGCATCGCGGGGAAGACGTTTGTCATCACCGGGACTCTGCCCACACTCAAGCGCACCGAGGCTGCCGAGAAGATCAAGAGCGCCGGCGGCAAGGTGTCCGGGTCGGTCTCCAAGAAGACCGACTTCGTGCTGGCGGGCGTCGATGCGGGCAGCAAGCTCGCCAAGGCGCAGAAACTCGAGGTCACGGTCATCGACGAGGCCGCGCTCTTCGAGATGCTGAAGGCTACTCCTTCAGATCCCGAATGACCTTGGCGACGCCGTGCCTTTCGGCTTCGGTGAGCAAGCGTTCCACGCTACGGCGGTGTTTGAGTCGGTTGTCGCCCTCCAACGGCACCTTGATGCCAACGGCGTCGAACAACTCGGGTTGGCTGGCGATGTCGCCGAGCCCGTTGAAGATCTCCGACTCGCGTAAAACGAGTTGCGGGACCTGAATCGGTGGCTGAGGGTCTTCGATGAACCCCGGATCGATGCAGCTCGAGACATCGGCGGTCGCGGCCATCCGGTCGTTGAGCGGTGGCAGGCCAAAGCGAACGGCGGCGGTGGCAGCGAACGAACCGTGCTCGAACACCGTGTGGTTGATCGCGCCCGACCGCACGTGGGGTCCGATAACGATCGAGGGCACACGAAATCCCATCTGCGCGAACTCGGGACCGTTGTCGTCGACGGTGGTTGGGGGCGCCACGTGGTCGAAGAAACCGCCATTTTCGTCGTACGTGATGATGAGCAGGGTGCGGTCCCAGTAGTCGGAGTTGGCTATCGCTTGGTACACGGTACCGATCAGAACCTGTCCTAGCTGGATGTTGTGATCGGGGTGGTCGTCATTCGACAAAAAGTCCGGGTCGATGATGATGACCTGCTCGAGGTCGTCGGTGTCGAGCTTGTCGAAGAACTCGTCGAGGCTGTCGGTTCCGGCGAAGCCTGTGATCGGGTACGACCCCCACTTCCACGCCGCGAGACCATCGTAGTAGTTGTTGTTGGTGATGCCGTTGTCGTTGCAGAGGCTCTGAATCGTCGTCGGGCCCGGGATCGTCGGGAGGTTGCTCTGCGAGCCGTTGCCATCGACGGCGTGCAGGTAGTAGCGATTGGGCCACGTCTGACCCAACACCGAGCCGAACCACGCGTCGCATACCGTGTAGGCGTCGGCCAGCGCGTAGGTTATCGGGAGCTGGGCGCGGACGTGGTAGCCCATGACTTCGTGCTTGAGCGCATCGCCAACCGCGGCGAAGTGTTCCGTTACGAAGCCGTCGTTGGCCCCGTTGTTCCACTGCGCATGTGCGGCCTCCCAGGAGTGAGGCGGATCTTCGGGCTCGAAGTTGTCCATCTCGAACACGCCGACGTCGACGCCGTTTTGATCGGGATTAGACTCGGTGCCGTCCAGTCCGTTGACATCTGTAACTCCCTCAAGCTGCAGCGAGCCAAGGTAGTGGTCGAACGACCGGTTCTCCATGCAAAGCACGATGATGTGATCGACGTTTGCCAGCAGCTCTTCGGGAGTGAGCTCCACGCCGGAGCCAGTGCTCGATGAACCCCCGTCCGAGTCGCCGTCGGTCGAGTCAATGCCGCCGCTGGTACTGCCGCCGTCGCCGCTCGAGTCGCTGGCGGTGGTGGTGCTGCCGCCGTCGGCACCCCCGCTGGTGGAGCCGTTGTCGTCGTGTGCGCCCGAGGACGAGCCGTCTCCCGTCGTGGTGCTACCAGTACCGGTGCCTGCGCCGTCCCCCGCGGTCGAGTCATCACCACATGCGGCGGCCGTCACCAATGCCGTGCCGCCCTGAATGGTCCGGCGACGCGAGATCAAACTACGGATAATTGCTTTCGATTTCTCAGACATTAACGCACCCCGTCACCGCGGGATGGTGGCACAGGGGTGGAGGGGCGCAGCCGCGGGAGCAGCGCACTTTGAGGCGCTGGCCGCGGTTTTGGGGGCCGGGTAGGTCCGTCGCCGAGCGAGATTGGCGGCCTCGTATCGTTCTTTTTTCCTCCGCGATTCTAGTCACTTCGGCCTAGGTCGACACTTTTTCTGCGAAGCCCATGCGACAGCCGACTCGCGGCTGTGTCTCGCTCGTCATGATGATGCGGCATCCAAACCTGACCGCCCGAGCCTTGGGTCTTGCCGCGGTCTTCGCCGCATCCGGCTGCTACTCCGGTATGGGCGATATCGGGCCCGATGGCGCCGGGCAGGAGGGCGGGGCCCCCGACACAGGCGAGGGCGAGAGCGACGACGCGGATGACGACGACGACGGCGGGGGTGACGACGGCGTGGGTGCGCAATGTGGTGAGACTGCGGTCGCCCGCCGGGCACCGATCCGGCGCATGACGGACGTGCAATATCGCAACACGATAGCGGATCTATTCGACGGCCTCATTGACCCCAGCGCTGCCTTTCCTGAGACCCTGCACTCGACGCCTTACACCAGCTTCCCCGAAGCCAATCTAGTGAGCCAGCTCGGCGCGGAGAACATCATGGCCGCCGCCGAGGAGGCTGCAGCGCAGGCGGTCGAGAACCTCGAAGCTGTCGTCCCCTGCGCCTCTGGTGCCGACCAGTCGTCCTGCGCCGACACGTTCATCGAGAGCTTGGCCCGCCGAGCCTTCCGGCGAGCAGTTCGCGACGACGAGCGCGCCCTGCTCCGCGGGGTATTCGACGGCGCGACGGCGGAGACTGACTTCCCTGACGCTATCGGCCGTGTCATCGCCACGACGCTACAGATGCCGCAGTTTCTGTACCTCGTGGAAGAGGGAGAGCCCACCGACGACCCCGACGTGGTTCGGCTCTCGTCCAGCGAAGTCGCCTCCCGACTATCGTATTTGTTTTGGGACACGATGCCGGACACAGAGTTGTTCGACGCGGCGGATGCGGACGCATTGCAGTCGGTCGCCGAGATCGAGATGCAGGCTCGCCGTTTGCTCGCTGACCCCCGTGCATTGCCGGTCATCGCCCGTTTCTCGCGCCAGTGGCTCGGAGTGTCCGACTTGTCGCCCGCGACCAAGGATGCAGCCACGTTCCCGCAGTTCGACGAAACTCTCGCCGCGGCGATGGAGGAAGAGTTCGATCGGTTTGTCCGCGAGGCGTACCGCTCGGGCCAGGGGTCGCTGCAGCAACTGCTCGTCGGCGAGAGCACGGTTGTCAACGCTCCGCTCGCTGCGTTGTACGGCGTGGACTCGGGCTCGACGGGCCCGGACGACTGGCGGGCGGTGACGCTGGACCCCACTCGGCGCAAGGGCGTGCTGACCCTGCCCGCGGTGATGGCCGCCAACGCTGGCAGCGCGAGCACGAGCTCGATTTTTCGCGGCAAGATGCTGCGTACCCAAGCGCTGTGCCAGGATCTCCCGCCGCCACCGGCCGACCTCGAGATCCCAGACTTCCCGGACTCGATGAGCGAACGGGAGAAGTCCGCGGTGCTGTTGGACAACGCCAGCTGTAGCGGGTGCCACGTGCTGATGAATCCACTGGGACTGGCGTTCGAGCACTACGATGCGATCGGGGCCTGGCGGGACGCAGACGCCAACGGCGAGATCATCGACGACTCGGGAGAGATCGTTGACGGCCGCGGAGGACTGGATGCGACGTTCCGCGGAGGGCCTGCGTTCGCGGATCTTGTCGCCGAGTCCGAGGCGAGCGCGTCGTGCATGACGCTGCAATGGATGCGCTACACGTACGGCCGGCGCGAGACCCCCGACGATCAGTGTGTGGCGGATGCCCTCACCGAGCGTTTGACTGAGTCCGGCGACGACCTGCAGGAGCTGCTCGTCGCCTTCACCCAGACCGAAGGCTTTCGCTTTCGCCGAGTCGAGGCCCAGCAATGAGACGGAACCACGGCAACCTCAATCGCAGGCACTTCTTGCGCGGCGCTGGTGGCGTGGCGGTGGGTCTGCCCTTTCTCGAAATGTTCTCGGGCTCAGCGAGCGCCCGCCCGGACGGCAATGGGCCGCGGCGCATGATCTCGTTCTTCCACTCCCAAGGCATGATCATGGACGCCTGGCGGCCCAATGGGGTGGGGGCGAACTATGAACTGTCCGAGATCCTGCAGCCGTTGTCTGCGCTCAACCCGGCGACCGGAAACCCGTTGCAAGAGGATGTCGTCGTAGTGTCCGGCCTCAACAACACGGTCATCCGGCTCAACGAACTCGCTGGCGGACACAGCTCAGCATCGAACTCGCTGTTTACGTGCCAGCCACTGACGGCAAACCTGGCCCCAGATGGCACGATGCTGCCCCAAGCGCAGCAGACCTCCAATCCAGACCGCGCAGAGCACTCTGCCGGACCCTCGATAGAACAGCTCGTTGCTGAACGTGTGGGCGCCGACACGCCGTACCGGTCGGTGAACTTCTCGATCGGCGCGCGCCAGGAGGCTCACAACGCACAGGCCTTCTACGCTGGCATCGACGATCCCATCGAGCCGGAAGACGACCCGTTCGCGATTTTCGACCGGCTGTTCTCCGATCTCGATGTGACCGACCCAACCGCGCTGCAGCGAATCCGGGCGTCCCGCGGCAGTGTGCTCGACGCTGTGAACGAGAGCTTCACTCAGCTCAACACGCGGGTGGGTGTCGAAGATCGCATTCGCCTCGAAGCGCACGCAGACAAGATCCGGCAGCTCGAAAACACGCTCGGGGCCGGCATTCCACTGCCCGGGTGTGAGACGCCCACAGTTGGAAACCTCGGCGGCTACGACCCGACCAATAACTCCGACTTTGGCTCGGACTACGCCGCGCCAGTGATGATGGACCTCGGCGTGATGGCTCTGGCTTGCGATCTGTCGCGGGTGGCGAGCGTCCAGTTCGCGCACGGGCACGCGCCCGAGTTTGCTTGGCTCAACCAGAACATCCCTGGCGGCTTCACCGGGTGGCACGACATGATCCACCTCGCACGCGACACCCCCGACGGTCGTGCGCCAATGATTGCGGCGATGCAGTGGTACACGGAGATGTTTGTCTACCTGCTGCAGCAGCTCGCCTCCATTCCGGAGGGGGACGGGACCATGCTCGACAACACACTCGTGCTGTGGCTCAGCGAGTTTGGCGACGGCAACGGGCACAACAGCCAGAACCTGCCCGCGGTCTTGGGCGGCAATATCTGCGGCCGGGTGAACACGGGGCAGCACTTGGATCACAGCGATCGCAGCGTCGGCGACTTGGGTACGACGGTGCTCAACGCCTTCGGCTTCGACGACGAAACCTACGGCTACCTCGGTGAGACGTACGAGGGGCCAACCGTCACCGGGCCGCTGCCTGGTGTGCTCGTGTGAGGGGGGCTCGCGTTACCGACAGCGAAGGTGGATATCGACGAGCGTCACCGGGGTGTCTGCGTCGACCGAGGCCCGCTCGATCTCGCAGTTGCCACGTGCGTCGCAGCGGGGGTCGGAGTCGTACTGCAGCGGAAGGCCCATGATCCCGGACGCGGCCAACGATGTGAGCTCCTCGGGCGAGGACTGCCGATCTCCATCCGCATCCCGCCACAGGCGTAACGCTTCCCACTGGGCGTCGTCGGCATCGATGCGTCCATCGCCGTTGGTGTCCAACGGAGCCAGCGCCGCGAATCCATTGCGCGCACGAGCGCCGTCGGCGAGTTTGGTGGCGGTGCCAAAAAGCTCATGACCGCCGTCGATCGAACCGTTGCCGTCAACGTCGAGCACCAGCCAAGGTGTCGCCGCGGATGGCCAATCCGGAGTCCCGCAGGCCGGCCTGTCCAGCGCGAACCCGTTCGTCGCGGGGGTCGGCCCCATCTCGACGGGTTCATCGCCCCAAACGAGCACCAACGGGCACGTGAACCGCTCCTGGGCGTGCACGAATACGTCCCCGAAGCGGCGGCGCGTTTGCGTGTTTGCTCCAAACGAGTCGGACCCGAGATCGGACAGAGACATTCGCACGAACTTCTGCTGATCGGGATCCCCGTCGTCCAGTGACTGGGTGAGGCTCACTTCCGTGGCGTGGTGTTCCGTGTGCCGGACTGGCAGCGTTCGATGCGTTGCGTGCCCTGCGACCACGACAGGCGGGACGGTCAGGCCCAGCGGCGCACATCCGCCCAACAACAACAGACCCCCCGCGGCCGACAAGTATCTCACCCTTGCGTGATAGCGCCTCGTGGTCCAAAGACAACGTCACGCACCGCGCACTGTGGCGCATGTCACCGGATCAGGTGTGCTCGAGGATGAACACTCGGCGCCGCTGTACAAAGTCCATCAAGTTGTAGCGGTACCACTCAAACGTAGGGTTGGCGCTGATCGCTTCGAAGTACTCCCCGGGCCCTCCCGGGTAGTTCGGGTCGGCAGCGATGCCGCCGCCGATCAGAGCGTCGAACTCCGCTATCCACTGGGACTGTTGCTGGTCCGTCAGGACGTTGTTGGCGACATCCCGCAGGTAGCCCTGGTACGTAGCCAAGTACGCAGGCATGGCCAAAATCCGTTCCGCAAGTGGGTACTGCTCGCTCCAACTGCGGCAAAAGGTACCGTCGACCGCGGCTTGGGTCATGTCAGAGCCGGGGATCGATGGATCCGGATCCCCAGGATGACCGCATGAAAAACCGCCGTAGGACATGTTCAGGTCCCACGGGATCATCTCGAAGCGATCGGTGTCGGGCCGGTGGTAGAGGGAGTAGTTGTTGGCCATGCCGAAGTAGCTGTCGAAGCTCGACAGGCCAATGGTGACGGCCGCCAAACGCAGGAACGAGTCGACTTCGAAGACGTCCTCGATCTGCGCGGCGAACTCAGCATCTGAGGTGTTGTTGACCACGTCCAACAGCGCGATCAGGTCGGCGTAGTCGTTGAGGAGCGGGTCATCCTCGTTGGTCTTGAGCAACAGTCCGCACTCCTCATAGCCCTCCGGACAGTCGGTCGTGACGTAGTCCGCTTTGTTCGAGCCGTACCAGTGCAGACGGCAGTGATCCCCTTCGGAGCGCGAGCACTTGTACAGGTTGCCGTCGTCCATGCCGTCCGTCGTGCCGTAGTAGGACTTGAGGAACCGCTTATCGATCGGCTGCACCATCGTGTACTGGCCGAGGTACGTCTCGTTCACCTCGACGCCCGCGTAGGCGGTCTGGGCAACGGGCACCTGCATGGCTTCGTAGGCGCGCGCGGTCAGACGCTCGCGCATGTAGCTTGGGTCCGACCAGTTGTTGTTGAGGCTGACCTTGTCCAGGTGATGAAAGCGCTCGCCGCCGTAGTAGTCGAAGTTGAGCTTGAGCGGGAAATTCAGCGTTGGATCGAAGTTCATCTCCTGATCCATGATGAACAGCAGCGAGGAGAACCCCTTGAGGCGCGCACCGACCTCCGGAAGCGACTCGTCATCGAAGGCGAACGTCGCAGCTCGATACGTCTTGGTGAAGGTCGTGATGAAGCCATTGATCATCGACGCCCAGTCGCCCTCGGCGAAGTTGAGCTGGATGTTCACCACCCGGTCCTGGGGAGAGACGTGCTCGACCTCCGCCTCCCAGTCGACGCCGCCGTCGCTGCCCCCGCTCGTATCGCCGCCTTCGCTGTCAGACTCATCCACGCTGTCGGTGTCGCCGTTGTCCGTGCCGCCACCACTGTCGCCGGTTCCTACGTCGTCGGCGTCGTCGTCGCCACCGGAGTCGCTATTGCCATCGGTTCCGCTGCTGCCCGCGGTCCCACCGTTGTCTGAGCCAGATGCGTCGTCTTTGCACCCACCAAGCAGCGCGAGACAGAGCGCAGGAAAGGCAAGCGTCGTGAATCGGTACATCGTTGGCATAGTCAGCGACGGCGAGGTCGCGGCGGTAGTGTCTCCCACGAGGCGGGCCCGCGTCACTGCGTCCGCTCACGCTGCGGGACGGGGAATCTTCGCTTTGGCTAGGAACCGGGGCAACCGGGGCAAAAGCGCCTAGGTGACGCTCGTCTACTTTGGCGTTCGTCGTGGTTACTGCTCGTCCTGCGCTTCGTAGAACTGCGCGGTGCACACTGTCGCAAAGCCGAGCTTGAGGCACGCAATGCCCGACCCGGTTGCGTCGGCCCACACGACCGCGACTCGGATGCCGCGGCTGCGGAGCTCACCGAGACGGTGGTGCAGCAGCGCACGGTAGATCCCCCGACCACGGTAGGCAGGCAGCACCGCACAACCTTGGAAGTAACCGATGCCAGGGAGCAGGCGCAGGTGTGACGAAGCGACCGGAACGCCGTCGAGACTGGCGATCCAGGACCGCGTTGCTCGGGGCTCTTGGAACGACTTGCCCGCGATGTGCAGCAGTGCCTCTTCGAAGTCCGAGCCCCGCTCCCATGCGCGAGCAGTGAGGGCGGCGAATGTGCCGACGTCTTGCGGCCCCATTTCGTGGACGGTGAGCCCGGCAATGCCGAGCGGGGGAGCAACGTCAGGGACGAGCATCGCCATGCCCAAGGTGTCGCCGAGCGGCGTGAGTCCGGCGGCTTGGACGGCCACGCCAAGTTCGGCGGGGCTCGACGATGGGCCGATGAACCACCGCAACTTCGCGTCGCGAGCTCGATGCTCCGCCACGACCGCGGCGACCGTGGCGTCGACCTCGTCGGGCGCGAGCTGAGCGCGCAGCACAATGTTGTGGTTGGGCCGCGGGCTCGACGGCGTTTTGATCTGCACCCAGTCCGGTCGGTCGACGAGTTCCGAGTCCGGTTCCCTATCGACCGCGTTCAGCAATACGCGCTCCAGTTCGGCGGCCGAGGGTAAGCTCATGTGGCAAGCGTACCGGGCCCCGAAGGTAAACGCCTGGTGCCGCTGACGTTGGCCGCTCGCGGTGAGGCGGGGGTCTGCTACGCGCGGGTGCGGATGGCGTGTGCAAGAAAACGGACTTCCACCGGATCGCCACGCCCCTCCGGTACCGATCAGTGGGCCGCGCGATCAGATCCGCTCACTAGGTCGTCGTCGCTCAGCAAGGGGGTTCTGCTATTGTCCGTCCACTGTTGGATGAATCCTGAGACTCCCTCCGGAACGCCTCTCCCCTGAAGAACCCGTGTCGAGCATCACGTTCACCTTGGACCCCTACGTCGCCAAGATCATCGGGCTGTTCGTGGTGGCGGTCCCGGTGGTGTTGATCAAGAAGTGGCGCAAGAAGCAGCTGGCCCTGTGGGGGCAAGCGGCGCACCAACTGGGGCTGCAACCGCAGGGTACCGCCTTCGCGATGACGGGCGTCTACCAAGGAGCGCGCGTCGAAGTGGATCGCTACAAGGTGAAGGGCCGAAACAACACAACGACATACACACGTTTCCGAGCCATGCCGCAGGTGCACCTACCGGTGGGATTGTTGCTCAGGCGCGAGGGCGTGTGGGCCGGCATCACCAAGGTATTCGGCGCACAGGACATCGAGGTGGGTGACGCTTACTTCGACGGGCAGTTCATCATCAAAGCCACTGACGCGGCAGGCGCGTATCAACTGCTTTCCAACCCTCAGCTGCGTCATGCGTTGGCGTCCTGCTCAACTCAGTGGGAGCGCTTCCAGATCTCGGAGAACCGCGTCGAGGTCTCCTGCGCGACCAAGACGATGCTACCGCATCAGTTGGCGAAGGGCCTCGCTGCAGTGGCGGGCTGCGCTCATGCCCTCCAACAGGCAGCGGGTATACCGGCCGCGGGCTAGGCCCCGCCGTTGGGCCGGCAATGTCTCGACCGTCGATGCCTATCGCGGCCCCACGATTCGCGCTCTGCTTCACCCTTCAGCGACCTGATGAACCCTGCGCCTCGGCCGAGTGCGCCATCGCCCACGGCCCGACGCTGCAACCGAGATCTTACGGCGACCGGGACAGCAAGCCCCGGGTCTGCACACCGTGTACGCCGACGATGGCTACACCCTCGCTGTGGTGGCCGTCGAAGCCAAGCTCGGGGAGCCATGGGAGGTCTTGCTCCCGGCAGTGCTGGCACCATTGATCCCGGCATCACAGTCCGCAACGATCGGTTTTGGCGGCTCAACAGGCCTTGGGTCTGCCGCGTCCTGGTCGCACGGGAACGGCGCGGCAGATGGTTGACGGATTGGCGGTCGCGATGGGCCGGGTCGCGCCATCAGTCGAAGCCTTCGCAGCTTTCAGCTTCCTCGGAACAGTGCAGTTTCTTGCAAATCGCGAGAACGGTTGAGAGCCTCTGTGAATCCGTGGGGCTCAGCGATCAAGATGACCAAGCACACATTTGCAGACTTCGACAAGCTGTCTCGGTGGATTGATTCGAAGTCGGTGTCACGATGGTCCGAAGTTGAACCACGGTTCATCAAGGCAGTGGAGAAGTTCGACGCTGAGTTCGCATCCGGGGTTCAAACCGCGGGCTCGTACAAGGCGAAAGCGCGCTACTTTAACGACTTCGTCATCCAAGTTCTTCAGAACTGGTCGCGAATGGATGTCGTGGGCCCGGTCCACCGAGACAGCCAGCTCTTCGACAAGATCGACATCGACATTTGCTTCCCCGGGGACGGCATCCCAAAGGTCGGTGCGGAGGTGAAGGCGTTAGGTACCCCCGCACACGCCGGGAACAAGTGGAAGCCTCGGGCCGCGAGAAGTGACCTTCACAAACGCGTGCGCGAGGTTGCTTTCACGTCCACGGATCTAAAGGCCGCCTACGCACGACCAGTCGCGATCAAGACTTTCCAGAGCTGGATCGATCGGACTGATCCCGCGTACTTCAGCTTCTGGGCCGTGAGGGTCGAGGACAAGAGCGATTTCGAGACGGTACGAAGCATCCTCGTCGGGCTTCGCAACTACTGCAACGGTGTCGGTGCAGTTATCTACGAGCCCGTGCCGAACGCCGAGACGATCCGCTACCGAGTGAAGAAGGTGCCGGAGCTGACGATGGACAAGGCGCTCAGGAGCATGGCCCAGCACATGACCTGAGCGAGCCTGTTCCCACTTCGAAAAGAACCTTGCAGCGGCCTGAACGCGCGTGCAGAATCCGGGCTCGCCATGCCCGACGTGCCTCCGCAGCTGTTACTCGACGTTGACGACAGGGAAGCCCGGGAGGCGCCCGGCGGTCCGACGCGCTCGTTCCAAGTGGCGGGCTTGTTTGCTGGTATCGGTGGCCTGGAACTTGGACTCTCACGAGCAGGGCATCGCACCGCTCTCCTCTGCGAGAACGACCCATCCGCGGATGCGGTCCTGGCAGACCGCTTTCCAGACGTCGAGCGGGCACCTGACGTCTGCAAACTCAAGTCGCTCCCAAAAGGCACAGACCTGGTTGTGGGTGGGTTCCCGTGTCAGGACCTCAGTCAGGCGGGTAAGACGGTCGGCATCGCAGGGAGCCGTTCAGGGCTCGTTGGTGAGGTCTTCCGGCTCGTCGAGAAGCAGAAGGTCCCCTGGCTCGTTCTTGAGAACGTGCCGTTCATGCTGCAGCTTGCGCGTGGCCAAGCACTCGACGTCATCATCGATCGCCTGGAGGACCTCGGGTACAAGTGGGCATATCGGGTCGTGGATACTCGGGCATTCGGCCTCCCACAGCGACGTCAGCGCGTGTTCATCGTGGCGAGTCTCGAAGACGATCCACGCCACGTGCTGCTGACGGACGATGCGGGGAAGCTCGAAGACCCGATTGGAGACGACCCTGCGTTTGGGTTCTACTGGACGGAGGGAACGCGAGGGCTCGGCTGGGCGGTCGAAGCCGTTCCCACATTAAAGGGCGGGTCCTCCGTTGGCATACCGAGTCCCCCGGCGATCTGGCTCTCCAACGGCGAGATCGTGAAGCCGGACATCCGCGACGCCGAGCGTATGCAGGGATTTCGCGCGGGATGGACGGCCGCAGCTGTGAACGGCGGACGCGAGAGCTTCCGCTGGAAGCTGGTCGGTAACGCCGTCAGTGTTCCGGTTGCGAAGTGGCTGGGCGAACGGCTAGCCAATCCGCGTGCCTTCAACCTTCGCGACATCCAGCCGGTCCTGCGACCCGGTAGAGCGTGGCCCAAGGTCGCCTGGAATGTTGGAGAAGGCCGCAAGACGGCGTCGATGTCGCTCTGGCCCGTTCGGCGGAAGAGAAAGCCCCTGAGCGAGTTTCTCCAATACGAGACGGAGCCGCTGTCGGTGAGAGCGACCGCCGGCTTCCTAAAGCGGACGAAGAAAGGAAGCCTGCGGTTTCCTGAAGGCTTCCTCGCGGCCGTCGAGGCGCACCTTGTTCGGGTCCAGCAAGAAGCCGCTGTCTAGGACGCGGTCTTCGAGAGTCCATCCGCCCCACCGAGCGCGCCCGGCCGCCCGGCAGCGCGTGGCTGTCGCACGGTCGCACGTGGGCAACGATGTTTTTGACGTGTCTCGACCGCCGACGCCTCTCGCGGCCCCGCGATTCGCGCCGCCCTTCACCCTTCGGCGACCAAGATGAACCCTGTGTCTCGGCCGAACGCGCCATCGCCCACTGGGTCATCGATGTGCGTGCAGTGCCTTGATGGCGACGACTGCGGCCCGGAGCGCACACGCGCTGCGCTGATGCGCCTGTTTTCACCGTCTATCGGATCTCGGCCTTGGGCAGCGCCTTTTGTAGCTTCGCCAGTTCTCCCTGCAGCGATGCATCGCCGAGCAGCACTTGTTCGAGCGAGGGCATCTCGTAGAGCACCGCGGGCACGTGGGGCATCGGGTTGCGGAAGATGTTGATCTTGCGCAACTTGGTACAGGCTTTGAGACTCTCCGGCAGGTCGGTGAGCTTGTTTCCGTAGAGGGTCAGTTCTTCGAGGTTGGTGAGGGTCGAGAGATCGGGGAGCACCGCGAGGTCGGAGTCGGTGACGCCAAGCAGCTTGACCTCGTTGGGTGCGGCCAGGGCCCGGTCGAAGTCGTGAAAGCTCCCGCGTGGGTAGTCGAGGATGTTGAGGCTCGGCAAGATGGGGTGCGCCATCGTGTGCGTCTCGACGATGGCGGCGAGCACGGGGCGCCGGGCGGCGAGGTAGGCGTCTTTGAGGACCGGACCGGCCTTGCGTGGGTCCTCGCGCCACATGTTCTTGCCGCGCAGCAGTGCTTGACGCCCGGCGTCGCCGCCTTGGTCAGGCACAACGAGGCCCATCCCCTCGCCCGTGGGGACCGTCGTAGGGCGCTTTGGGTAGGTAATCGGCGGCGGTAAGGTGGCCTCAAGCGCGTCCATAGCCTTGAGGTCGGCGAGGTAGCTGCCTTTGTGCTCGGCGTCGTACTCGATGTTTTCGGTCGTGCCTCTGCGTACGTTCTGCATGCGTTCCCGCACCGCCGCGAAGAGGCTGTCGCCCGACTGCACGAGCTCGAAGGCGTCGCGTGCGTAGTAGTGCGCGACGACCGGCGCGAGGCGTTCGTGGTCGTCGAACCACAACCCCCAGTGCAGCCCGTCGGTGTCGCCCAAGAACACAGTCACGAACTCCGGGGGGTCGTATTGGTAGCGCCAGTGCAGGGTGTTCGGGTAGGCGAGATCGACGCCGTCGAACTTGCCGGCGAGCACGTCAAAGGGGCCGATGGGTCGCATGGCCATGGTCTGTTCGAGGGTGCTCTTGTGCTCGTCGCTGAGTCCCTCGTACCAACGCCAGAATGTGAACAGCTCCTTGGGGAAGGCAAAACCATAGAGATGCTCGAGCTGGGTGGCGCGGGCGCGCTCGCCCGCGCTGAGATCGTTGATGTCGTACAGGGGGCTCATGTCGGGCGGGGGTGCTTTGGGTGTGATTTGTTCTACCGCGGGGCCGGATTCGTTCGCGCCCGGACATGCGCCGATCGTCAGGAGCGCGCCGACCAAACAAAGCCGGTAGCCGAGGCGCTCGTAGGAAAGACGCTTTTGGTCCGCGCAGAGACTCATGACCAAGGCCTTCATCGTCTCACTCTCGCACACTCCAGGACGTCACCCTGAACCGGACTCTTTCACTGAGATGACCCCAGCGCCTCGATTTCTTCAGCGAGCAACTTGTCCACGCGTTCTTCGTCTGCGCGCCGCATCAATCTGCGATGCGCTGCCGCCAACGCAGTCACCACCAGGACAAACATCGCCCCTGCGAGTAGCAGCAGGCGGCGCCTTCGTGTCTCTGCACGTTCCACACTTCCGCCAAATCCACCGGCCCTTACGATGTCCGTCTGGGTGGCGTACCGAACGAGCCCGCCGCTGTCGACGTCGGCGAGCTGTGCGTCGAGCCATCGGCGTGGGTTGCCGCGCACCCCTTTCGTCGTTGCGACGGTGAGCTTCGGCGCGAGACCCAGTCCGACGTTGGGTTCGAGCGCGGGGCCCGAGTCGAACGTGACGCGGTGGGTGCCGTGGCGATCCGGCAACGCAAGTGGGACGGCGCCCAGCGCCTGCACCGTGTCCAGCGGCACGCTCACGGTGAACACCAGGTTGCGGTCGTGGGATACCAACGCAACGATGGAGCCGTCGTCGCTGCGCTGCTCGGAGACCCCAATCAACGTTGCCTCGGGGGGCAGCGGCAACGCTAGCGGTAGCGTGCATTGGTGGGGACACAGCCACTGGGTTTGGATGATGACGTGGTCGGACCCGTCGATCGCGACGTGATGTCCGCCGTGGATGTCGGGGGCGACTGAGCCCGGAGAAACGGCCAGCGGGGAGCCTACGCTCAGTCCACTGGCGAACAACGTTGCTAACAATGTGGGCATCGTCGTTTATCCGTGGGTCACGATGTCGACGCCAGCGTCCCAGACGGTGGTCGCTTGCAAGATGGGTGAGGCCAGTGCGATGAGCTGGGGCAGCACGGCGAGCGTGACGATGGCCAAAACGATTTTGGGGATGATGTGCGCGCTGTACTGCTCGCGGGGAACGTTGCGCAATGCGTTGTTGAAGAACAACAGTGCAGCCACGCCGATCGCGGCAAGCACTGAGCCCATGCCGAGGTACGGTCCCGCCCACTGACTCGTCTGGGGGTAGATAGCGACGATCGGCGCGAGCACAGCGGCGACCAGCGTCCCCGAGAACACCGCGCCACAAAACGAGAGAACGAGGTCTGAAACGCGTTCTTTGCTGCCGGAGAGCCGCAGCGCGATCACCCCAGCAGGGAGCGATGACAGCACAGAGAACAGCACGACCATCGGTACCTTGAGCGCGTTGGAACCAGCGAGCATCACGGAGGTGCTACCGGCGGCGACGCCCCAGATCGCGGCGAAGACCAGCGAAAACAGGCCAGCCGCGGTGATGAGTCGAAAGCGTTCCGCTGGGCCCAGCGCGGTGGGTCCGCGCCCGCGCGCGACGTCGAGGAGATCAGAGAGGGGTCGCCACAGTCCGTTCATGGGCTCAGTGGAGCGCACGCGCGCGAACCCTGGCTGAACCCCAGATGAAAACGAAGTGAAACGTGTCAGTCAGCCGGCTCGACGGGCAGCCGTGCCGTGAGCTCCGTGCCGCCGCTGTCGGGTAGGGCGACCGAAACCTGACCGCCATGCGCTTGTGCGATGGCGCGCACCATCGCCAATCCTAGCCCCGTGCCTTTGCCTGAGGCGCGCTTGGTGAAGAATCGGTCGAACACTCGCGACAGGTCGGCGGGCGGGATCCCGGGTCCATCGTCGCGAACCACGATCACGACCGTCCCGTCTTCCGATCGCACCTCCAGCGCGACTTGTCCGTTCGGCCCCGAAAACGAACCCGCGTTCTCCAAGAGATTGAGCAGCACGGTCTCCAGGCCGGCCAGCACCCCGACGAGGGTCGGACTTGAGTCCTCGATGTCGCACGACCACCTCACCTCGGCGAATCGCTCGTCGGCTC
>JAESSZ010000874.1 GCA_016763875.1 Nannocystaceae bacterium | reverse complement strand
TTGGCTCTCGCCGCTTGCACGCCGTTCCCCCGAAGGGGTCACGGTGCACGAGGCCGGCCACCAGTTTTGGTACGGCCTCATCGCCAACAACGAGTTCGAGGACGCGTGGCTCGACGAAGGCTTCAACACCTTTTCGACCACACGGACCATGGAGGCTGCGTTCCCCAAACGGGCGCACGTCCAGTACTACTTCGACGGTCACCTGCCGGTTGTCTTCAAGTCGGTGGTGCCGCCCGAGCGAACCGCGGGCTCCGACCAGCACGTGGGTCAGTACTCCAAGTACAAACGCGACGCCCAGGGCGCGCGCTCGTACCAGATGGGCCCGCAGGGCTACCACGTCAACGCCTACGACAAGGGGGCGATGACCCTACGGACGCTCGAAAACTACTTGGGCTGGACCGTGTTTCAGCGGGTCATGTCGACCTACTTTCGGATGTTTGCCTTCAAGCACCCGCGGCCCGAGAACTTCGTGGAGGTTGCCGAGAAGATCAGCAAACAGCCGCTCGCGTGGTTCTTCGACCAGCTCAGCCGTGACGCGATCGCGTTCGACTACGCGGTCGGCAAGGTCCAGTCTCAGCCCGTTGTGTCGCGTGGGTATCACCCGGGCGAGGACGGCACGCTTGCCGTCGGCGATCACGAGCCCGAGGGCGAGACGCAATACGAGACTCAGATCTACATCCGGCGCTGGGGCGAAGGACGCTTTCCTGTCGCGGTGCTGGCCGACTTCGAAGACGGCACCCGCAAGGTGTTCCAGTGGGACGGCCAAGATCGCTGGGTCGAGCTGTCGTGGACTCACCCGGCCAAGGTCACGCGTGTAGTCGTGGACCCCGAGCACGTGCTGGTGCTCGATACGAACTTCTCCAACAACTCGTGGCTCAAGGATTCAAAGGCCCCGCTAGCGGCGACCAAGTGGTCCTCGAAGTGGATGGTCTTCCTGCAGCACACGATGGAAGCGCTCGCGCTGTTTTCGTGATGGACGTATCGCATCGAAAGACTACGACGGGCGGCAGTGCGCTGGTCCAAGGGCTGTCCGCGGTGTCGGGTCGGCTGGGCGACATCGCTGTGATCTGGCTGGCGAGTCTGCTGCTGGCGTTGCCGTTGGCGCTGTCGCTGCAGGCCTCGATCTCCCAGTCGCTGGGCCACAGCGAAGCGGGGACCCGCATGCTCACCGGCTGGGACGGGCTGTGGTTTCGTTCGTGGGAAGCACAGGCGACGGGGCTGCAGCAGAGCTTCAAGCCCGCGGTGGTGGGCATAGGCGCGGTCTTCGAAGGCCTTGATGCCATGGTCACGGGCGCGCTGGGCTCGCTGCCGGCGGCGGTGCTCGCGGCCGCGGGGGCCTACGTGCTGTTGTGGGTCCTGCTGTCGGGCGGGTTGATCGCCCGCTACGCCAGCCCATCCCAACCGCCGCACCTCTTGCGCGCGGGCGCCGAGCATTTCCTTCGTCTGCTTCCGCTGGCCGGCCTGGCGATCGCGGCCTACGCGTTCATTTTTGCGGTGGTATTGCCAATGCTCACCGGGATCGAGCAAGCGGCGCTGCTCGATGTGAACGACGAGCGGGTCGCAGTGGCGTACGCCGCGACAAAATACGGGGTCGTGTGGCTCGCGGTATGGAGCGTGGGCTTGGTTCACGACTACGCCAAGGTCATGCGCGTGACCGATCGAAGTCTCGGCGCGCTGTCGGCCATCGCGGATGCGGTTGCGCTGATGTGGCGGCGAGCGGGCACCGTCATGGTGGTCGCGCTGGGCGTTTTCGGCGGCTTTATCGTCGTCGTTCTCGTCTACTGGTTCATCGCGCCCGGCGTGCAGCAAGGCAACCCGTTCAAGATTCTCATGGCGTTCGCCGTCGGGCAGGTGTCGGTGGCGGCGCGGATCGGACTGCGTTGTTGGGGACACGCCGCGCGGGTGGCTGTGCTCGCCGAGGACGGTGGGGACGTTCGGTGAGCGCTGCGAGCTACGACGCGATTCCGTACACCAGCTACCCCTACGACCGTACGCATCCCGATCGTCTGGCGACGGTGGGGGCGTTGTTTGGCATGCGCCCGACGCTTCCGTCCCAGGCGCGAATACTGGAGTTGGGCTGCGCCTCAGGCGGAACCCTGCTGCCCTTGGCCGAGCAACTGCCCGGGGCCGAACTCGTTGGCATTGACCTTTCGCCGCGGCAGGTCGCACTCGGCAACGAGGCAATTGCGGGGGCAGGTCTGCTCAATGTCGCGCTGCACGTCGGCGACCTCACCGAGATCGACGCGGGTTGGGGCGAGTTCGACTACATCGTGTGCCACGGCGTTTTGTCGTGGGTCAGCGAGGCGGTGCGCGAACGGATCTTGGAAGTCATCGCGCAGCGACTGCGGCCGCAGGGGATTGGGCTGGTCTCCTACAACACGTATCCGGGCTGGCATCTGCGGCAGTCCGTTCGCGAGATGATG
Organism: Nannocystaceae bacterium; assembly: GCA_016763875.1. Taxonomy (GTDB): domain Bacteria; phylum Myxococcota_A; class Polyangia; order Nannocystales; family Nannocystaceae; genus JAESSZ01. The sequence continues at coordinate 1,663 of JAESSZ010000874.1, read as the reverse complement.
CTGTACCACGTCGCGCAGTTCGAGGACCCCACGCGGCGGGCTGAGCAAGCCAAAGCGCTGCTTGATTTTGTCGCGGAGCACGGGCCATCGGCGGGGCAGAGTGGCAACGCGGGTTTTAGCGCCTTGATGAAACGCGAGGCCGAGCTGCTGCGCAAGCTGCCAGACGGCTACCTTTTCCACGAGCACCTCGAAGAACACAACACACCACTGTACTTCCACGAACTCGAAGCGCGGCTGCGTGCACACGGCCTGGCGTACTTGGGCGATGCCGACGTCGCGACCATGATGACCTCGCCGTTGCCGGACGAGGCGGCGCAGCAACTGCAGGAGATAAGCCCAGACCTCGTGCGTCTCGAGCAGTACCTGGACTTCGTGCGTGGGCGGCAGTTTCGGACCACGCTGGTGTGTCGGGGTGACGTCCCGCTGTCTCGAAAACTCGGCGGCGAGCGTGTCCTGGACCGCCTCGTGGCGTTGTCTCCGGATGCGGCGTCATCCACGGAAACCATCGATCTGGCGCCCGGGGTCACGCAGGCATTTCAGTGTGGCGGCATCACCGTGCGGTCCGATGTGCCGATCACCAAGGCGGCCTTGCAGGTACTGCTGGCTCGCAAGCCGATGGCCGTGCCGTTTTCGTCCTTACTCGCCAAGGCGCGCGTCGTTCTCGGCGAGGCTGGGCTCGAGACGAAGGCTGGCGATGAGAGCACGTTGGCCGCGGACGTTGTGCGTTGCTACCTCGGCGCAGGAGTGCGGCTGCGGACCGAAGCGGCCGCGTGTGTGGCGCAAGCTGGGCCACGCCCACGCGTCTCCGCCTACGTGCGTTGGCAGGCGGCCAACCTCGACTTCGTCACCAGTGTGCTGCACACGCGGGTCGAACTCGACCTGGCGGCCCGCGTGGTCGTGCAGATGCTCGATGGGACGCGCGATCGGGCGGCATTGTGCGCAGGACTGGCCGACCGTGTCGCAGACGGCACCCTGACGCTGACCCGTGACGGGGAGCCACTGGCCGATCGCGCCCAGTGGGTTGAGCCCCTCACCGCTGTGCTCGATCACACGCTCGCCGCGATCGCGGGCGGGGCGCTGTTGCTGGCCTAGCCCATGCTCGGCGGGGACCCGGTTGGTCTCGACGGTGCGGCATTTGGTATGCGACAAAGCCAGCGGGTCCACTGACATGTCTGGTCGCGTTGAACGTATCGAGCATCCCCTGATCCAACACAAGCTGTCGTTGATGCGGCGTCGGGAGACGAGCACGAGCAACTTCCGCAGTCTGCTCCAAGAGATCGCGATGTTGCTGGGCTATGAAGTCACCCGCGATCTTCCGCTGGAGAACCGGCCAATCGAGACGCCGGTGGCGCCGATGGACGCGCCGTTTCTCAAGGGCAAGAAGGTTGTGCTCATCACCGTGCTGCGCGCGGGATCGGGCTTGCTCGACGGGATGCTCAAGATCCTTCCGTCGGCGCGTGTCGGGCACATCGGCATCTACCGCGATCCCGAAACCTTGCAGCCGGTCGAGTACTACTACAAGGCGCCCAAGGACCTGTCGGACCGGTTGGTGATCGTCGTGGACCCGATGCTGGCGACGGGGAACTCTGCGGCGGCTGCGGTCACGCGGATCAAGCAGGCAGGGGCGCGCACGATCAAGTTCGCCTGTCTGCTCGCGGCGCCC
>JAESSZ010000873.1 GCA_016763875.1 Nannocystaceae bacterium | reverse complement strand
GGGGGCTCGGCGGGCACCACCGCAGTTTTGTCGCACCCAAACACAGCCAGGCCGGTGAGCAGTCCAAGCGCGAGTCGTTTCATCGCCGCCGTTGTACCAGGGCGTTGCATCCGGGGGCGCATCGGCACCTATACCGGCTGAACAAAGCTCGCGACCACCGTCTTGAGACCACGGCCAGGGAATTTGATCTGCAACTTGAGTGAGCGGCCACTGCCGTGCCACCCCACCAGCTCGCCCTCGCCCCACGCTTTGTGGCGCAAGTGCATGCCGATAAACAAGTGGACCCCCTCACCTTCCTCGACCGCGTCACCGAGTTCCTCGTCAGTAAACGGGGCGTCCGGCGACTCGTCGTACACGATGTCGTTTTGCCACGCGGGGCCCTTGCGGACGGGCGCCTGACGCGGGGAAGCGACCCTAGGACTCCGAGTCACCGCGCGGCCAACTTGGTCGGTCGCCTCCGCCGGAAGATCCAAGACGAACCGCGACGGACTCCCAACTTGCGTCTGCCCGTACAACATCCGGCGTTGGCACATCGTCAGGGTCAAATGACGCTTTGCCCGGGTGACCGCAACGTAGGCCAGCCGCCGTTCTTCTTCCATCTGCACGGGATCGTCCAGAACACGCGAGTGGGGGAAGACGCGCTCCTCCATGCCCGTGAGATAGACCCGCTCGAACTCCAGGCCCTTGGCGCTGTGCACGGTCATCATGGTGACCGCGCGCTCTTTGTCGCCTTCGCTACGCTCGCCGCCAACCAGACTGACCAGCTCGAGGTAGTCCGACAGCTTGGCTTCGGGCCGCTCCTCGGTGAACTCAATGAGGTTGCCCGAGAGCTCTTGCAGGTTCTCTAGGCGTGCGTGCGACTCGTCGGACTCCTCGACCGCCAACGCAGCGGCGTACCCCGTGCGCTCCACAACCTCGGCCAAGAGATCGGGGAGCGGGACTTCGTCCACAAAGGCCTGCAGTTCCCCGATCATCGCAACGAACTCGCGGATCCGGCGAACGGCCGCGGCGGCCAGTCCCGCCGCCTCGGGATTGGCCATCGCGGTCCACAGCGAGACGCCTTCTTCCGTCGCGCGGTTGGCCAGCCTGGTGACGGTTGTGTTTCCGATCTTGCGCGCCGGCCGATTGACGACCCGCGCGAGATGAACGTCGCTGTGCGGGTTGAGCAACACAGAGAGGTAAGACAGGACGTCCTTCACCTCGAGGCGTTCATAGAACGCAACGCCACCGACGATGCGGCAGCTGATCCCGGCACGTCGCAGCTCGTCCTCGATGACACGCGACTGTGCGTGCGTCCGATAGAAGATAGCGATCGAGGGTGGATCCACACCCTCGTCGATGGCCGCCCGCGCCTCGTTGGCGACGAGTCGCGCCTCATCGCGCTCATCCCGAAGCATCAGCACACGCACGGGCTCCCCAGGCCCAAGCTCACTCCACAGCGTCTTGCCCAGGCGACCACGGTTCTTGCGAATCACCGCGTCGGCGCACGAGAGGATGTGTGTCGTGCTGCGATAGTTCTGCTCGAGTTTGACGATCTCCGTGCCACGGTGTCGGTCACCGAACAGCAGGATCTGATCGACGTCCGCCCCTCGCCACCCGTAGATCGCTTGGTCGTCGTCACCCACCACGCAAAGCTCGGCGTCGCTCGAGAGCAGATCGACGAGCTCGGCTTGGATGGGATTGGTGTCCTGGAACTCGTCGACCACGACGTGGTCGAAGCGAGTCAGGAGCCGGGCCACAGGATCCAGATCTCCCAGTTGCCCCTGCGTGCTGGTCTTGCGCGCGGCACGAAGCAGGCGCACCGCTTGCAGCAACAGGTCGCCGAAGTCAGCGGCATCGGCTGCACGTAGCCGGGCCTGATAGGCCTCGTAGGCCTTGCGCGCGATCGAAAGCACCGGGTCTTGCAGGTCCAGCTTTTCGAGGTCCTCGGGTCCGTAACCGCGGTTCTTGGCCTTGTCCAAGATGCCCAGCACGCCGCGCGGCGTGTACATCTTGGGCGAAACGTTGAGACCCTCGAGCACCTTGCGCATGACCGACTGTTGGTCAGCTGAGTCGTAGATCGAGAAACGGTTGGACAGACCGACGGGCGTGCCGTGCTGTCGCAGAATCCGCGCGCAGATCGAGTGAAATGTGCCGACCCAGATCTCGCGGGTGTTGTGGTCTGCCTCGCACAGCCCTTCGATGCGCTCCCGCATCTCACCCGCGGCACGATTGGTGAACGTGACCGCCAAGATCCGCCACGGCGGAATACCTTCATCGAGCAGGGAGGCCACCCGATGGGTGATGACGCGCGTCTTGCCCGTGCCCGCACCAGCGAGTACGAGCACCGGACCCCCCCGATGCTCCACAGCCGCCCGCTGGCCCGGGTTCAGGCCGGCGGTACGCCCTCCTTGGTCCGAGCTAGCCTCGTCCATGTGCCGCATGGATAACACGGCGATGCTACCCTCCGCGGCGCCGTGACCGATGCGCCAAGGCACGACGAGGCGCCCACGTCCGGAGGCGACGACGGGGAGACACCGTCCAAGGCGTCCGAGGCGCCCAAGACCTCCAAGGCGTCTCCGGGCTCCGCATCGGTGCCGATAGCTGCGGCATGGGTCGTGCTGTGCATGGTGATCGCAGTCGCGTTGTGGCGCGGCGGCGGCCCGGAGATCTCGGGAGATCTTGACGGCCTGATCCCACACGCCCATCGCGCGCGCCCGGGCGAGCCGCTGGTGCTGCTGGAGATCGCCGAAGTCGGCCTTCCCCCCGACCGCAGTCCCGAAGAAGCACTGCTCACCGCGGCCCAGCGCATTGGTGACCGCATGGCGAGTCACCGGGTACCGCTCGCGCCACCCGCCACCGAACTGACGACGTGGCTCGACGCATACGCGTTGTACCTGCTTCCCGTGTCTGCCCACGAAACGCTGGCCGGGGCGTTGTCGGAACGCTCGATGTTGGACCACGTCGACAGCCTCAAGGCGCGACTGTCCTCTCCTATGTTTGGCGTCAGCGGTGAACAGCCCCGCCGCGATCCGCTCGGCCTCACCCAACTGACCGACAAAGCCGCCAACCAGTTGGGGCAACTGTCTGACCCTGGAGCGATGGGAGCGCGACCGACCGCGACAGGAGACCTGCTTGCCGACAACGGCCAATCGCTGCTCATTGGGCTGCAGACCGAACGGGCCCTACCCGCGCTTCGTCGCGAAGTTGGTGACGCGATAAACGACCTGCCCGTCCGCGCGACACTGGTGGGCGCTGCCGCCGAGCGTGAGCGTGCCGTGCAGACGATCAACAGCCGCGGACCACGACTGTTCGCACTCGCCCTTGCCGCAATTACCGGGGTCTTGGCGATCGCGCTGCGAAACGTCCGGGCCGTGCTGGCGATCGTTGCGTGCATCGTTTCGGCGATCGCGGGTTTCGTGTGGCTGTCCCCACCCCTGGGCATCCTGGCGCTGCCTCTGGTGGTGCTTCTCGCGGGGTTCGGCTGTGAGGGCGCAGTGCAGCTGCAGCGCGTCTCTGAGCGAGGCTGGCCGGCCGCCGCCGTGCTGGCGACAGCGCTGGCGCCACTGTGGCTGTCGCCCTACCCGCAGTGGCGAGCGTGGAGTTGGCGCTGGGCCGTGGGCGTCGTCGTCGTCGCCGTGGTGCTGCGTGTCGCGCTGCCAGCCATCACCAGCCTTATCGGCGGCGCCACGTCCCGACCGCAGAGTGGTTTTCGGCCGCGACCGATGCGAGTACTCGCTGTCGCGCTTGCAATGGCGGCGCTGGCAGGCGGCGCATGGTCGGTCGGCAGACTCGGATTTCTTGGATTCGATCGACAGCTGC
>JAESSZ010000872.1 GCA_016763875.1 Nannocystaceae bacterium | reverse complement strand
GCCTGCGCTACTTCAATGTGGTCGGACCCCGGCAGGATCCGGCCGGCCAGTACGCGGCGGTGGTCCCACAGTGGCTTGAACTGCTCGCGCGCGGTGAACGACCCACCATCTACGGCGACGGTGAGACCTCGCGCGACTTCTGTCCGGTGTCGCAGATCGTGCAAGCCAACCTATTGGCCGCCCGCAACGCGGCGGAGCAACGCGGCCGTGTTTTCAACGTCGGCCTTGGTCGCCGCACCTCGCTCAACGAACTGTTCGTCTTGCTGCGCGATGGCATGGCACAGCGTGGTGCCCCCTGTACCAACGTGGAGCCGCTGTACAAAGACTTTCGTGCGGGCGACATCCGTCACAGTCACGCCGACATCTCGCGAGCCCGGGCCGAACTAGGCTTCGCGCCGATTGTCACGGTCGCCGAAGGCCTTGCCGTTGCGATGGACGCCGCGATCAAGGCAGCCTGAGTCGCACGAGCGTGTAGTGGAAGCTCTCGTACATCGGCTCGTAACCCCCGCGCAGCTGGCTCGGTAGGTAACCACGCAGTCGCTTGGCGTGCGGCGTAATCGTGGCTATCCAAACAGAGGCGCCCTCGCCCTCGTGTTCCTCCGCGTATTCGGTGATGTAATCGCGGAGCTTCTGGGGATGGTGGTCCTTCATGACCCACACATCCCCTTTGCTCAGCAGCGTTTCGCCGCGGTAGTAGAACCACCAGCTCATCAGCCGGTCGTTCTTCTCGCGATTGTCGAAGTACACCTGCATCATCGAGCGCTGCGACCAGTTTTCTGAAGCGGCCGGCAGATAGTCGTCGACCACCCACGCAGTCGTCAGCGTTGCCGACAGCAAAAAGGCGCCCACGGCAATGCGGTAGCGGGCAACGGTCCAGGCGAGCAAACCCAGGACGAACGGCCCGCACGCCCACCAGGCGAGCGTCACGTCGGGCCCGCCCTTCATCCACATCGCCGTGTAGAGATACGTCGTGAGGTGGGCGAGCCACGCGGGGTTGGCATCGAGGTCGCGCAGCACGCCGATGATGACGACCATCCCGGTCACCGAGGCAACCGCGATGCCGGCTTTGGAGCGACGGTTGGCGCCCGACAGCGCGTCGTCGAGCCAGATACCAATCAGCGCCGCCAACGGAGGCAGACACGGAAGCAGGTAGTGGTAGTACTTCGTTGCGCTGTAACTCAGCGCAAACAGCGACGCGAGCGCCCATAGCATCGTAAACTGGTACATCGCGCGGCGCGGATCGTCGGATTGAACCGGGTCTTCCTCGGACCCTTCGACCTCGGGCCCGCGACAAACGAGCGCGCACCGGCCCACAACGCCAACGGCATCACGGCCACCCACGGCAACGCGCCCAGGCCCATGGTCTCCAAGTAGTAGGCAAATCCGCCGACCGCCTGTTTCTGCTCGCTCGTGGAAAAGCGCTGCAGGTTGTTCACGACGATGAGTTCGCTGAAGAACTTCTCACCGCGATACAGAAGCATCGCGTGGTGCCACGGAAATCCCGCCAGCGCGAACAACAGAATCCCGGTCGGCAGGCCACACACCAGCAACAGCCGCCAGCGCTTCGCGACGATGAGGTGCACGAGCACCACCAGCCCGATGAGCCCGGGTCCGATCATGCCTTTGCCGAGAAGCGACAGGCCGCCCGCCAGGTACATGATGCCCATCCACGCCTGGCTGCGGCGCTTCCACGTCACACTGCGCACCACCACGATCAGCACGAGGGCCCAGTAGATGAACATGTGGGTCTGGATGTCGCGCAGTCCGGCCGCGAAACGCTTGACCTTGCCCACGCGCGACCAGGTGTACGGGTCGAAGCTGTGGGCGTGAATCACCGCGAGCGGCACCACGACGGACACGATGAACAGCACGAGGAAAGCCAGGAACGCGCGGTCCCACGGCACCGTCCACCGGCCCCTTCCCTTGCGACGCAGATCGCGGTCTGGCTGTAGCCACGCCATCGCCCACGCTCCCGCCGCGAGCACCACGGGCCCAACGAAGAACATGTCCGTGAGGGCCTGGCGGGTCACGATCGCCCACTGCGGCATGGTAGCGAGCGCGATGGCGGCGAGGATGCCCGCGCGCGGCGACACCAACCGCCACAGCACCCAGCCGAGGAACACCGCGCTCCCCATGCCCGCCAACATGCTCGGCAGGCGCAGCGCCAACTCTGGCCAAAATCCGCTGACCATCTCCGCCGGGTCGGCAGTCATGCCAACCCCGAAGAGTTTCATCGACAGCGCCATCAACCAAAACGGCAACGCCGGCTTGGACCAAAACGTGTTCTCGTAGTTGCCGTCGGGCCCGCCGTTGCCCCCCTTCCAGTAGGTGTCGAGCGGATCGTGGCGTACGAGCATTTGCCTCGCCACCTCCCCGTAGTGGGTCTCCCATGGATCCCAAAGACCCGTGGCCGCCATCGACGCGAAGTAGATCGTACCGAGAACAACCGTCGCGGCGAGCGCCCACACGATGGGACGCCGCCACCAGGTTTCGGGCGAATTACCAGCGGGAGCTTGCACCTGCGCGAAGGCTAGCAGGTGTCGCATTGCTCGCGCGCGCCCGGAGGTGACAGCCCCGTCGCGGGCTTCGGCCGCACCCTTGGGGGAGGCTGATGGGGTAGGCTGACGCGGCATGAGCACCCCCATGAGCGTGGCGCACGTGCGAGCGGCCGCGGAGCAAATCGCAGGCCGCGTGCTTCAGACCCCCGTGATCCGACACGCAGCGTTGGACCATGCGGCCGGCGCGGAGCTGTGGCTCAAGGCCGAGAACCTGCAGCACATCGGCGCGTTCAAGGCCCGCGGCGCCATGTATGCCGTCTCTCGGCTCGAGACCACGGCGCGCAACCGCGGCGTGGTGACCTACAGCTCGGGCAACCACGCGCAGGCCGTCGCGCTGGCGGCCAAGAGCTACGGCATCGATGCGACGATCGTGATGCCGACCGACGCCCCGAAGATCAAGGTTGCGGGCGTCCGCGAGTTGGGCGGCGACGTGATCTTTTCGGGGACAACCTCCGACGAGCGGAAGGCCACGGCCGCAGAGATCGCCGCGCGATCGGGCGGCACCATCATCGAACCATTTGACCACCCCGACATCGTCGCGGGCGCGGGTACGGCGACGCTCGAACTCCACGCACAAGTCGCCGCCGCCGGGAGCCTCCCACTGGACGCGCTGCTCGTTCCCGTGGGTGGCGGAGGACTGCTCGCCGGGGCATGCATGGCGACGGAGAACCGAGACACGGCGATCTACGCGGTGGAACCTGCGGGTTGCGACTCGATGGGCCAAAGTCTCGCTGCGGGCGAACGCGTGGCGGTACCGCCGGTTCCCACGATCGGCGACGGACTCAAGCCGGTCTCCGTGGGCGCGCTGAACTTCGAGATCGCCAAGCATCGGGTCGACCGTGGAATCGTTGTGGACGACGAGGCGATGGGACGCACGCTGGTCCGCTTGCTGATCTCGGCCAATGTGCTCGTAGAACCTTCCGGGGCCGCGGCCCTGTCGGTCGCCCTGGACCGCCGACTGCCTCGTCCCGCCCGCCGCATCGGCGTGATCTTGTCGGGCGGCAACATCGAGCCCAGCCAACTCGCACAACTCATCGCAAAGTACGGAGACGCGACGTGAGACGAGTATTGTTGGGCTTGCTGGTCCTTGGACTCGCCGCGTGTCCGGCCAAGCGCGAGGAACAGGCGCGTTCAACCTCGACCAACCCCGGCGGCGGCCCGAGCTACGACACGCGGCAGCCAAGCCCGGACCCCACGCTGGATGGACCCGCGCCTGTCGATCCCGAGGCGGCGCACCACGTCGTTTTCGCCGACCGAACCTCGCAAGCGTATCTGCTGCTGCTCGACGGCCCCAAACCGGCGATGCCAACGCGTGACGAGCTCATCGCCTTGGTCAAAAAACGCATGCCAGCCGCGAAATACGAGGCTGAACTCGGGCTACTGGAGCGGTTTATCGCCGCCGTGCCGCCACCGCCCGGGTTTGAGGGACTCTCGGAAGTGGAACGTGCACGACTGATGCGCGAAGACCTGCTCGGCCTTCACATCGATGTACTAGCCAACGACTCGCTGACGGACGACGCACTGATCTCCTCGGCCGTACTGACAGACCGTGTGCTCGCCCGCGACCTGACCGTGCCGCAGCGGGTGGCCGCGAGTCGGCGTCGCTGGACCGTGTTGCTGCGGGCCGACTACCGCAACCAGTTCGCGGTACGAGGCCTGCGTCTGCTGCAAACCCTGGTCAGAGTCTACGCCACCGAACACAACGCGTTGATCCACGACCCCGACACCAGCGAAACGATGAACATCGCGGCCTTCAGCCGGCGACGCCTCCAGGCTTCGATCGGCAACATCGCCGACCAAGTCGCAGTGGTGCCGTTTCCCGACGACAACGGGACTGTGCGCATGACAACTCGGGGCATGCGTCGATTCGGCAGCGTCGATCTCGAACTCGATGGCTTGAGCCGCGATCCCAAGATTCTGGACCGCGCGACACATCTCCTGCTCGGCTTGGCGTTTAAAATGGTCCAAGATGGCGAATATGATCCGCTCGGCTACGCGGTCGAAGTGGACGACATCATTTCGTTGTCACGTGGCGACATCACCCGTGCGTTTGCCGGACGGCCGGGCAAGCTTGCACCGTGCGACAGCTGCGGAAAGGCCGTGCGCGTGCACCTGGTCGAGCGAGACGCCAAACCGACCGACCCTCATGAACACGTCGTAGCTCGTGTCGTCGCCCCGCGTAGCGCCAGCGATGCCCCCGAGTACAACCACGCAGAGTGGTCTGAGTCGGCGATGTCCCAACTGCTCGGGAGCTTCGTCGCGCCCACCGACGGGTGAGTCCCGAGTTGGGCCGCTGGACTTCAGTGGTTCCGCGGGCAGTCGCCCTGTATCGTCGGTTGCATGGGACAGCACTCGCCACCGCTGGTTTGGATCGACATGGAGATGTCGGGCCTGGACCCCAAGACGTGCCGAATCTTGGAGATCGCGACGCTGGTGACCAACGGCGACCTCGAGATTATCGCCGAGGGCCCGGAACTCATCGTGCACCAGTCCGACGAGGTCCTCGATGCGATGGACCAGTGGTGCACTGACCATCACGGCGCAAGTGGTCTCACCGCTGGCGTTCGTGCCTCGACGATATCCGACGCCGACGCCGAAGCGCAGACACTCGCGTTCCTTCGTGAGCACTGCTCCGGTGGCACCTCTCCGTTGTGCGGCAACTCGATCTGGCAAGATCGACGGTTCATTATCGACTACATGCCGGATCTCCAGTCGTTTCTGCACTACCGAATGGTCGATGTCTCTTCGATCAAGGAACTCGCGCGACGCTGGTACCCCAACGTCTCGACCCCTCCCAAACGCGAGTCACACCGGGCGATGGACGACATCAAGGAGTCGCTTGCGGAGCTACGATTTTACCGCGAGCGGTTGTTCGTGCCCGCCGAGTGAGCGCTACTCGTCGCGTTCGTAGGACTTGGTGAACCCTCCGGCGGAACCGGCACGCGCCTCGCTGCCCGCATCGGCCGGGAAGAGCGCTTCGTGGCCATAGCGTCGACGCACCTCCGACATGACGGACTGCAGTGCATCGCCCGATTCGGGAATCACCGCCGCGAGCAGATCCAGCTGGGTACCCTTGGCGTCTTGTCGCTCGAGTTGCCCCACACCGATCCCCGTGAGGCGAAACCCGCGGTTGGACAGATCAACCTTGTCGAGCAACCCACACGCGGCTTGGTAGATCACCTTGGCCTCCCGCGTCGCCTTCGGCAAGACGCACTGCCGACTCTCGGTGTTGAACGAACCGTCGCGGATTTTCAGTCGCACCAACCGCCCACGAAACCCCTTGGCCACGAGACGGTCCGCGACACGGGTCGCTTGCGAGACGAGTTTACGCTTCAGCGCGACAGCACCGACCACGTCGACCTCATAGGTGTCCTCGTGACTCACCGACTTGCGTTGTGAACCCGGCGTCACCCCGCGATCGTCCATCGCGTGCGACAGGCGATACAGCTGCGAACCATGTTGTCCGAACCACGCCCGAAGCACTTTCTCTGGATGCTTCGACAGCTCGCCGACCGTGGTGATGCCACGTGCGCGCAGATGCTCCTCGGCCTTGGGCCCAACCCCCCACAGCTTGCCTATCGGCAGCGGTCCGAGAAACGAGACTTCCGTCCCTGGGTGAACCTCGGTCAGACCATCCGGCTTGTTGGCCGCGCTTGCGATCTTGGCGATGAACTTAACGCTGGATATGCCGACCGAGCAGGTCAGCTTCGTCGCCTCGAACACGGCCGCGCGGATCGACTCGGCACAGGCACGCGGCGGACCAAATAACTTCTCGGTCCCCGAGACGTCGATGAACGCCTCGTCGATTGACAGGGCTTCAACCAGCGGCGAGAAGCGATCGAAGACCTCGAACACTTGTGACGAAGCCTCGGAGTAGGCCCCGATCCTTGAGGGAAGCACCACGGCGTGCGGACACTTGCGGAGCGCTATCGCCGTGGGCTGGGCCGAATGACACCCAAACTTTCGTGCCTCGTAGGAGGCGGCCGCGATCACGCCGCGGCGCCCGACACCACCGACGAGCACGGGCTTGCCGCGCAACGAGGGGTCGTCGCGGATCTCCACCGACGCAAAGAACGCGTCCATGTCGACATGCAAGATCGCGCGCGACCCGGTCACGAGATGTGGCTCGAGTCCGACGAGAACTGCTCACCGGCTCGCAGCACTTCCTCGAGCGCGGCGAGATTGATCCGCCCCGCATCGCTCGCAACATTCTGGGCGGCAGTCAGCGCGTAGCGAAGCTCGCGAATGTTGTACGGCCAGCGGTGCGACAGCGCGTAGCGGAACGCCCGCGTGGACAGCCGTAGGCCGTCGTGCGGTCGCGCCTCGGCAAAACTCCGAATCATGGCACCAAGCCGGTCTCTGCGGGAACGAAGCGGAGGAAGGGCCAACTCGACCCCCGCCAGTCGCGCGTAGAGTTCGGGCCGAAACTGCCGCTCGTCGACCAGACGCCGCAAATCGACGGCCGAGGCAGAGACCAGTCGTATGTCTCGCCGCTTGCGCCCACGTCCCTCAAGGGCGCGCGCAAGTATCGAGCGCAAGCGTGCCTGCATGCGAGGCGAAAGCGAGGCGACGTCGGTGAGAAAGAGCGTGCCCCCGTCCGCGCGGTCGATCAACGACGGTACCGACGAACGTCGGCTTCCAACGAGCGCGCCGGGAAGCTCCGCATCGCTATACGCGCCGAGACGCATGGGGACAAACTCGCCGCGACGGCCCGAGTACTCGTGCAAGACGCGGGCAAGCCGCTCCTTGCCCGTTCCGGTCTCACCCAGCACGAGGACTGGAACATCCGAGGCGGCCACACCAAGCAGCGTCGACCCAAGCGAGGAGAAAAGCGGCCCGTAGAGAGGATCGATTTTCTCCGTGGGCGGCGTCTCGTTGCTGTCCGGCGGACCCGGACGCAGCATCCAAAACGTCCGACCGACCTCGAACACTTGACCCGTCCGCAGCCCGGCGGTGCCAACCACTTGATTGTTCTCGACCCGAGTACCGTTGCGGCTACGTAGGTCGCGGAGCGACATCGTTGGCGCCGCGCTCCAGTCGAACTCTACCTGGCACTGCTCGCCGCTCACCCACGGATGCGGGATGCCGATCCGGATGCCCGCGGTATCGTCCTCCACGTAGATTCGCGAGCCTCCGATCGTGCGTCCAAATCGAATCCGACTTACGCCGTCGACGGCGAAGTTCTTCCCCGCGTCGACGAAGCCGTCTTCCGCGGATCCGATGAAGACAAGCGACAGCGAGTTGGGCGTCGAGGGCCCGTCGTCGTCGCTCTGCGTTTCGAAGAGACCGCTCGCCACTAGGTCGTGCCACCCGCCCGAGGAACGCCCGGGCGAGGAAAGGTATCACCTTGCTGTGCTTCCGCTATGCTTGCGTTCGCGCCCAAAGCGCGACCCACAGGGCGAATCCCGGCGAGTGAAACTGAGGTTGGCGACGTGACAAATTTCGTACGTAGAGAACGTAAGCGCATCTACAGCCTGGACGCCTTACGCGGCATCGCCGTGTTCCTCATGAACGAGCAACACGTCGGAATCTGGCTCTGGCGCGGCCCAAACCGCGCTGCGGGCGAAACGATCTTCGACTACCCCCTGCTCGTCTCCTTCAACGCTCTGGGGGGCGGCGCCGCGCCCCTGTTTGTGAGTCTGGCCGGTGTCGGCTCGGCGCTATTTGTCGCAACTAACCGGCCCCAAACGGATCGCACGCTCGTGCGGCGCGGGCTCACCCTTATGGGGTTCGGACTCGCGCTCAACTTGTTGACCCCGAGTTGGTTCTCGTGGGGCTCGTGGTTTGTCTTGCACATGATGGGCTTCGCCATGGCGCTAGCACCGATATGGCGCCGCTTCTCGACGCGCTCGCTGCTCGCGTTGTGCGCTGTGGTGCTCCTCGCCGCGGTCGGCGTGCAGGAGTGGCTGCACACCCCGGCAACGATCAACAACAAGCACATGCGCAACGTGCTGATGCCCGGTGGTCCGCTTCGACTTGCGGTAGCCGAGAGTCAGTTTCCGATCCTGCCGTGGCTGACCTTCTACCTCGCAGGCTTTGTAAGCGGTCGGTGGCTAGACCGCTCACGGCCAGGCAACGTGGCGAAACTCGGCCTAGCGTTCATTGGGTTCGCGATGGCGGGGCTGGCGTTGCTGCACTCGGGAGTGATCTCGCATCCATGGCTCGCCCGTGCGTTCAACCTTCACCTGGGGTTTTTTCCCGCGAGTCCCGCGATCGTTGGCCTGCTGTTGGGCGGCGCGTTGCTGCAGATCGCGGCGATGTTCGAAATCGAAAAACGATGGAGCATCTCAGAGAACAACCCGCTGGTGACCCTGGGACGCATTTCGCTGACGTTGCTCATGCTGCATGTGTGGCTGTTTCGCGAAGTCAGTCGCACGGTGTTCATCACGCCGCAGCGACCCACCGGTCTGTGGCGGGGCCTTGACCCGCTTCCCGACCTCGCGATCATTTTCGCGTTCATCGGCCTCGCAACGATCCTCAGCCGCTACTGGCAACGAGTGGGCTACCGCTTCGGCGCCGAGTGGCTGCTCCGCAAGGTCGCGGGGTAGGTCGCGGGGTAGGTCGCGGGGTAACAGGCAGGGCGCCAACGCTGGCCCAGGGAGTCCGATGACTCCCCAGGCCCGTGTCGTGTACCGGCTCAGTTTCGCACTCAGTGTGGCGCTGCGAGGAACGGAAACTCCCCGAGGAAGTCGACGTCGTTGACCGGTGGATTGAGCGGAAGGCCAGCGAGGGTCCCCGCGTCCTGCCCAGGTTCACTCAAGTCCAGCAGGATTACTGCGAGAACAATGTCGATTACTGGGTCTGCGGGCCGTCGGCCGTTAGGGAAGCCAGCATCGGCGCCCGGGTCGATCTGCAGGACATCCGGCACGACCAGCGGTGCCGCTTGGGCCACGCAGTCATCCACTGCGCACGGAACCAGGCCGGCCCCGATCAGGTCATCGTCGAGCGCCCCGTGGAGGAACTCCAAACTCGCGATAATCTCAGGCACGAAGTCCCCCGCGATGTCGTCCTCGGGAGTGGCCTCGTTGTAGTCGTCCTTGGAGGCGATCACAGCCGTGTTGATCGCTGGCATTCCCATGCGATCGACCTGGTCCAGGTCCTCCGGGGGCGTTTCGCTGAAGTTGAAGTCGGGCGCCTCACCCGTTTCCCCTTCTTCCTCGCCGCTCTCGTCGTCTGTCCCGCTCTCGTCTGCCGTGCCAGCAGTGGCGCTAGCGGTGACGGTTGTCGGCGTCGGCGTCGAAGTATTGGGCGGCGTGGCGTCACCGGTCGTCCCCATGTCGCTGTCCTCGCCACCGGTGTCGTCGTCGCCAGATCCACTCGAGTCATCGCCCCCACAGGCCGCGAGGCCAATAGCGAAGGCAGAGATCGTCAACAAAGTCGTAATTCGTTTCATCGTCGTCGCTCCTTTTCTAGCGCCGCGTGGTCGCCCAGATGGTGAAGGGTTCGCCGCCACTGGCCACCGCGTCGAGCGAGGCCTCGATTGCCACCGCGGTCACGTTGACCCCGGCAAAGAAGTCGCGGTCGGCGTCGAAACTCAGGTCTCCCGTCATCAGCGTCGTCTGAAAGCCCTGGAAGTCGAAGAAGAAGCCGTCGTCGCGGAGCCCCGCGAACACCTTCTGTCCCAGCGGTGCGTCGATGGTCTCCTCCACGGGGCCAACAACTGCGCCGTCCCCCGCAAGCCCCTCAACCTGGACTCCCCACTCGCCGTCATCGGACTGGCCAAAGCGGATCCAGATATCGCGGTCGGACACGCCGTCGCCATCGTTGTCGACATGGATGCCGTACAGGACGTCCGGGTCATACAACGCGGGGGTACCCGCTTCGCTGAGACCGGCGAACGCCAGTATGAGATAGACGGAATCTCCGTCTGCCCAGGCGTAGAAGTCGGTGATGTCCGCCGCGGGGTCGTTGGTGATGTCCGGTCCATCGATGTGATCGGCCGCGATGACCTCTCCCCCCGAGGCGACGAGCCCACCTATCAGCGCGGTTGTGAGCAGCGCCCCAAAAACAGTCTTGTTCTTCTTAGTCATGCGTCCTCCGTGGACCGCAATACGGCGCGGATGGCGATTCGGATCGGCCTGCCTTTTTTTCGATCCGCGACGGGACCTGCGCCGTATCCATCAGCGCGAGGGACGCACCATGAATTTGAACACCGTACGAACCACCAGCCTGACAATCATCGCTTTTGTGGCCGCTACAGGGCTGGGAGCCTGCTCAGGCGACGACAGCGGCAACGCCGAGGGCATCGCCGACACCGGAGACACCGGCGGGGAAGACACTGGCGGTATGACGTCCGATGAAGGTGGGATGACGCCGATCACCACCACACTGAACACGAGCACCACCATGCCGACGGCCAGCGGCGAGTCCACCGACGACGGCGAAGATTCGACCGACGGGGCTCGTCAGAAGAGGGAGACACGGACACAACCGGTGGCGTTGAGCTCACCTGCGAGACCTACTGCGGCATCTATGAAGATGCGTGCACCGACTACAGCGAGTACAGCAACACGCAAGAGTGCATGGACCACTGCGGGCAATGGCCCGTCGGCACGCTCGATGACACGGGCGACGATTCGCTCGGCTGCCGCATCTACCACGCGACGGTCGCGAGCAGCACGGACCCATCCGACCATTGCCCGCACTCGGGCCCCAACGGCGCTGACACCTGCACCAGCGAGGACTCACCAGACTGCCAGACCTACTGCGACACGTACCTGGGCAACTGCCTCGACGACAACAGTGTCTACGCCGACATGGACGACTGCATGACCCAGTGTGCCCCGTGGTACCCGGGTGTCGCCGGCGACGTCGCCGGCAACTCGATCGGTTGCCGCACGTATCACTCGGGCGCCCCAGCGGTGGGAGATCCTGAGATGCACTGCCCGCACGCCGGCCCCGGTGGTGACGGCGTGTGCGTGTTCGAGTAGCCGCAGGGCGAAAACCGTCGGGGCGTTGCCTCGGTTTCACCCGCGGGGAAGCGAGCCCGGCTCGTAGACCCCGCGCTCGGTGATGATCTTGGTCACCAAGGCCGCAGGGGTGATATCGAACGCCGGATTTCGAACCGGCACGCCAACCGGGATCATCAGGCGACCGCCATGCAGCCGGATCTCATCGGCGGGGCGTTCTTCGATCGGGATGTCGGCCCCCACCGCGATCGACAGATCGATGGTGGTCCACGGCGCCGCCACGAACAAAGGGATGCCGTGGTGCTTGCACAAGACCGCGACGGTATAGGTGCCAATCTTGTTCGCAACGTCGCCGTTGGCGGCAATGCGATCGGCCCCCACGATCGCCGCTTGGATCTCTCCGCGACTCATCAGGGCTCCGGCCATGTTGTCAGCGATGACCTCGACGGCGATGCCATCGCGTGCCAGCTCCCAAGCGGTCAGTCGCGCGCCTTGGAGGACGGGGCGCGTCTCATCGGCGATCACGCGGATGCCACGTCCGGCGCGGTGGGCACTGCGGATAACCCCCAGCGCGGTGCCGTAGCCCGCGGTCGCGAGTGCCCCCGCGTTGCAATGCGTCAAGACAGTCCCGCCCTCGGGCAGCAGCGGCGCGCCCAGTTCCCCCATCGCGTGGCACGCGGCCAAGTCGTCGTCGACATGCGCTTGCGCGGTCGCCCGCAGTACCTCGCGAAGCACGTCGGCCGGGGCATTGGGATCTGCCGCAGCCATTGCTTCCCGGATCTGACGCAGGGCGACAAATAGGTTCACCGCCGTGGGCCGGGTTGTCGACTGTCGCTGACATGCGGCTTCGATCTCGGCCCGCAGCGCCTTGGGTTCGTCGGACATCCGATGCGCCGCGGCAGCGAGTCCAAGCGCCGCCGCACACGCGATTGCGGGCGCACCACGGACCGCAAGGCACTCAATCGCAACCGCGACCGCCTCCACGTCAGAGAGAGAAAGCCACACTTCTTTCTCAGGGAGCTGCCGCTGGTCGAGCAGGATGAGCGCCTGTCCGTCGTCCGCGAGGCGAACCGGGCGCACCCCGACATCAGAATCGTCGACCATTGCCAGGGAGGATAACCCGCGCTGCTACCGCAGTCGGCTTTGGCTCACGCAGCCCGCCTTTCGAGGGGCCCAGCCGCGCTGCTACCCTCCGCCGAACGCATGGCGAACATCAAGATCCTCTCTGATTTCGACGGCGTTTGGACCAACCAGGGGCTTGAGGCGGACGAGGTCAAGCGCTGGATCTACGAAGAGTCCGCCCGGCTGCTGGGCGAGACCGACGACGCCATCAAGGCTGACCTCGCGGCGATGCACGAGCGCATGATGGCCGACGCCGGTAACTGGGGCTGGGCTCCAGACGGCAATCGTATTTCGGCGTACGTCGACGAGGATCCGTTGTGTCAGCCGAGCGGTTTGTGTTTGTACATCGACCGCTCTGGCGACCCCAAAGCCGAGCGCTACCGCACCGCGATCATCAAGGAGTTCGGATCACTGACCGCGTTCGGTGAACATTGCTACGGCAGCGCAATGAAGTCGTATCGCGACCGGCATCCGCCATGCATCGCGGCCGACGCGGCCCAACAGCTCCAGGCCGTGGTCGAGCTCGGCGCTGAGGTTGTCGTGGTGTCGAACTCTCCCGCATCCAAAATCGGAGCCTGGTTCAACGCGGTGGGCATCGACGCCGGAGAGGGCCCCGGACACACCTTGCGACTGCGAGGCTCGGCGGGCAAGCAAACCTTGGGCGAGACGAACGACAGCATTGAGGTCGGCGGCCGGAAGATCGGCATCGACCGGCCTCTGTATCGCACGGCCATCGAGGAGGAAAACCCCGACGTCATCATTGGCGATGTGTTCTCGCTGGACCTGGCGCTCCCGCATGTGATGCGCACCCAGGGCGTCCCCTCGGCGCCGCAACGCCTGGTGCTTCGCGCGCACGCCCACACCCCAAGCTGGATCCTCGACACGCACGCCGACGGGGCGATCAACAACTTCGTCGATAGCTTCGGGGCACTCGCCTCGCTGCTGGCCTGAAAGAGAGAACGTCACGATGCCTCCATGGCTCGAAAAGTTCTTACCCATCCTCGGGCTGCTCGCAGTCATCGCGTTGGTCCTGGTACGACTGCCCCGGGTCGATGTCGGTCACAGCGACGCCTTTCTCCGTCGCCGTATCCGCAACTGGCTGCCCGTCGGGATGCTGTACGCGTTCCTCTATATGGGGCGCTACAACCTGACCGCCGCCAAAAAAGTGTTTGAGGACATGACCAACGCCGCGGGTGAGGTCCTCATGACCAACGCCGACTTCGCCACCATCTTTGGGGTTGGCACCGCTGTGTACGGCACGTCATTTCTGATCAACGGTCCCCTCACCGACAGGATCGGCGGAAAAAAGGCACTGCTCATCGGAGGCGTGGGCGCAGCGGTCGCAAACCTGGCGATGGGCATCGTTGCTTACCTCGAGGTGCGGTCAAACCTGATTCTGACGTTGTCGCTGCTGTATGCGGTGAACATGTACTTCCAGAGTTTCGGTGCCGTCTCGATCGTGAAGATCAACGCTCCGTGGTTCCACGTCCGCGAACGTGGCGTCTTCGGTGCCATCTTTGGCATCTTGATCTCCCTGGGCATCTACCTTGCGTTCGATGTTGGCAGCATGATCGTCAAGAACTTCCCGGTCCACTGGGTGTTCTTTGTGCCGTCCATCGTCCTCACCATCGCGTGGTTTACCGTGTACGCGCTGGCCAAGAACACACCGGGAGAGGCAGGGCACCCAGACTTCGACACCGCGGACGACACCGAGGACGGACCCCCGCTCAAGACGCGTGAAGTCTTCCTCAAGATGCTCCGCAATCCCATCATCCTGACGATCGCGTTCATCGAGTTCTGCTCTGGTTTCCTTCGCCAGGCGATCATGCAGTGGTACCCCACGTTCGCTAAGGCGACCGGTGAGGCGGACAACTTCGTCAACAGCAACTGGGGCATGCTGCTGTGCTGTGCGGGGATCCTCGGCGGGGTATTTGCGGGCGTGCTCTCTGACCGAGTGTTTGGGTCAAGGCGTGGTCCGGTCGCGGCCATTCTCTACGGCGCCATGCTCGTCGGTTCCGTCGTCATGATCTCGCTGCTCGGCCACCCGATGCTCGGCGCTGTCATCGTGGCGATGTCGCTGTGCGTGATCGGTGTGCACGGCATGCTGACAGGGACGGCGAGTATGGACTTTGGCGGCCGACGCAATACAGGGACGGCGGTCGGGATCATCGACGGATTCGTCTACGCGGGCACCGCATTGATGGCGGTGACCTACGGGATTGTGCTGCCAGAGGGTGAGGCGGCCGCCAATATCGACAACTGGTTCCTGTGGCCGGTGCTCATGGTCCCAATGGCCGTGATCGGCTTGTTCCTGGCGCGGCGCCTCTGGCACGCGGCCCCCAAGAAAGTCGCGGCGAAGGCTTAACGAAGGGCGAGACGCGCGGTCCCAGGACGTTTCCACGTAATACCGTGGGGGCGTAGCCTCGGCGATTCACGATGTCGACGCCGCGTTTGCGAGGCGTTCACATAGCGCCGCTTTGTTTGCGGAGCGCTCACGACTATCGACGGCCCCGCCCTCGTCAAAGAAGGCGTGTGGGGCACTGACGCTCCACCCGAAGCGAAAGGCGACTCACCCATGAACGCAATAATCTCCACCGCCCTCCTCTCTCTCTTCACCGTTTTCGCCGCGCCCACCGACGGACCGGACACCCGAGCCGACACCGCGCGAAAGGGCCACCACGGTCGCGGAGGCATGTGCGCCAAAATCGACTGCTCCGACGACCAGAAGACACAGCTCAAGGCGATTCGTGCCGCATTCAAAGCCGAGACTGCCGATGACCGAGCCGACGCGAAGGACCTACGAGCGAGATACAAGGCGGAGAAAAGTGCGGACAATCCCGACGCTGAGCGCATGGCGGCCCTTCGTAAGGAAATGAAGACGCTGCGGGTATCGATCAAGGAAGCGCGCGCCGAGTCCAAGACCGAGGCCAAAGCGGTGCTGACCCCCGAGCAACGGGAACTGCTCGTGGCGCTGAGGGCCGAACGCAAAGCCGAACGAGGCAACCGCTCCAAGGGCGAGCGACGCGGCTCCAAGGGCAAGCGCGGAAAAAAGGGAAAGAAGGGCAAGCACGGTTCCAAAGGCAAGCACGGCAAGCACGGCTCCAAGGGCAAGCACGGCAAGCAGGCCAAAAGGTCAGCGACTGCTCCCACCAACGGCTAGACCTCGACCCCCTGTGAAGCGTCAGATGGCCCGCCGGCCGATGCTTCACAGGGCTCTAGGCGTCCGGCACGACCTTGCCGCCGCTCACTAGGAAGGGCATCTCGGTCTGCATCAAGACGTGGCTATCCACCGAGCGCGAGATCGTCACCGTCACCGACGCGAACTCTTCTCCCGCTGCAACTCGCAACGACACACGCTGCGTATGCTTGGTCATCGGAGGGACAAAGCCCGCCCACTGCGACTCGCCGTCTATGACGTCGAACCCGTCGACGGTGACCTCGACCACGATTCTGTCCATTTCGTCGGTCCCCACGGCACGCAGCTGGACCACGAACTCGATGCTGTCGCCCTTGGGAACGTATGCGAGTTCGACTTGCATCTCGCCGCTGTCGTCGGAGATACGCCCGCTGTCGAGGGTTGCCGGTTCCGGTGCAGCCTGTTTCTTTGCGCACGCCGACACAGCGAAGACGAAGACCAATACACCTCGAAGCACGCGCAACATTGCCTCGCTTATACCCTGGGCCCGGTTACCAGCGCACGCGCACGCCCGCTGAGTTCGCGGGAGCGCCGCCAGGCAAATCCGTGGCAGCCTGCGGACGTGCGTGCGCAATCACTGTGGTCGATCGTCGTCCTGGTCGGCATCGGTTGCCATCCAGACCCTCTGAGCACGGCGTTGTCGGTGCCTGGCCGCACGCAGCCCGTCCCGCACGCACTTGTCGCTGGGGACGAGGTTGCGGTCGACATGCTTCGACCGAAGCTCCGGTCGCGAACGACGGTCGCGCAGAGCGGCACGCTAGCGGTACCGCTTTGCGGTGACGTCCAAGTTGCCGGGCTCACGGCGTCACAGGCCTGTTCCGTCGTTGCACAGTGCCTCGGCACGTACGTCCGCCACGCTGCCGTTCGGGTCACCGTGGGCCAGGATGCCAACGCAGCCGACCAGGCGGGCTGCGACATCTCGGGACCCACGCTTCCAAAAGGCTGGGCCAGTGAGTCGATGCGCGTGCTGGATGCGGCTGGGCAAGCCGATCGTGCCGAGCCGCTAGTACTCGCGCGCGCTATCGAGGCGGCGGCATCGCTCGAACGTCTGCGGATCGAACGCACCGCGCAGCACCCCGAGGTCAAGGCGATGCGAGCCCGGGTCACCGCCCTCATGGATGCATCCGCGGCGCCAACCCAGAGCAAGAGCGCCGCGACAGTACGCACCAAAATCTCGCCGCTGCTCGCCCAGGCCCAGCAGACCCACGGCGAACTCGCCGGTTCTCTTGGCCCCGACCATCCCGATCTTCGGGTTGCGACCGCGACCGTCGAGTACGTGGGTGCAGCGATGGCGGCACTGCCCGCAGGTGAGACGGCATTGGCGGCGACACAACACGACGTCGAAGCAACTCGGCTCACCGCGCACATCGAGTTCCTGCAGACACACGCGCCACCGGACGACGCGACGCTGCTCGAGCTACGCAGTCAGCTCGCCAGTCTGCCCGAGCCCTCATCGCCTCCCGCCTCGTGCACAGACCGCGTGAGAGCACTCGATGTCGGGATTGCGTTCGAGGAGGGCAGGCGAGCCGCGGGCGCAGATCGCATGGCTCTGGACGCTATTCTCGACGCCCTCGCCGTAGCGCGGGCGCGTTTACTCGCCGATCCAGGCTGTCGCTGACCGCCGTATTCCTCGTAATCATTACAAGTATCGCCGTTTTGCAGTAATCGGAGTGTTAGCAATGCCCCCGGCGAGAGCGCGGGTCTAAACTGGCGTCGGGAATGCGCGTGGGATCTGTTCAAGGTCGTCGTCGAGTTGTGGGTGCCGCGGGCTTGTACCTGCTGGTGTGTGGATGCTCGGCAGGCGATGGCGGCAACGGCTTCGGTTCCGCGGCATCGCTCGGGGGCGCGGAGACAACCGAGGGGTCCGCTGGCGGCGGTGCCGAATGGATGGGCACCATCGACGAGGGTGGCGACGCCACCAGCGACTCAGCAACAACGGCCAGCTCGCAAGCCGGACCCGCCGACGAGTCCGCGGGCGACGACGAGCCGCCCAACCCCAACGAGACTTGCAACGGACTGGACGACGACGGCAACGGTCTCGTCGATGACGGACTCGGCACGCTGAGTTGCGGTCTGGGAGTCTGCGAGAACTCGGCACCCGCATGCGAGAACGGGTTGCCGGGCGTTTGCACGCCTCTCGCAGCCAGCGATGAGGTCTGCAACGGACTCGACGACAACTGCGACGGTTCGGTCGACGAAGACACAACGGCCTCATGCGACTCCGAGTGCGGCCCGGGCACCGAGACCTGTGTCGGCGGCGTGCCTGAGTGCGACGCCCCGCAGCCCCAGGCCGAGACTTGCAACTACCAAGACGACGACTGCGACGGCTCGCTCGATGAAAACGTCGCAGGGTGCCGTGTGGGCGTCCACCGCGCCCACAACAGTTCGAGCGGCGAGCACTTCTATACGACGAACTTGATGGAAGCGAGCTCTGGAGGTTTCGTGGTCGAATCGCAGGACTACTACGACGTCTACGCGAGCGCGCACGCCGGTTTGCAGGGCTGGTACCGCTGCCTCAAGCCCAACGGCAAGCACTTCTACACGACGAGTGCAGGGTGCGAAGGCCAAACCGTCGAAGGCGTGCTCGGCTACGTATCGACCAATGAGGCCGCTGAATCACGAGCGCTGTACCGACTGTTCAACGGCAACCTTGGGGATCATTTCTACACGACGAGCGCCGCGGAGCGTGACACGGCGGTCAGTAGCCTCGGGTACGTCAGCGAAGGCGTCGGCTGCTACGTCTTTTGACGCGATGTACACGTGTCGCATGACTGACCCCGAGCAAGGACTCGGGGTACGATAGCCGCGATGCGGATCATCAAGAGCGTGGCGGTGATAATGGTTGGGCTGGCAGTGTCGCTCGGGTGCGATCCAATCGACGACACGGGCGAGACTGCCATGGCGGGCACACTCGACGACGACGGCAGTCCCGACGACGACGGCGACGGCAACGCGGACGGGCCCGCCAATGAAGACCCTTTCGGTGCAGTCACGGCGCACAACAACGTGCGTGCCAGCGCCCAGCCCACGCCTCAACCCTCATTGCCACCCGTAGCCTGGGACGACGATCTGGCCGACGTGGCCCAACAATTGGCCGACGCCTGCGTCTTCGCCCACAGCGGCAACGAGTTCGGAGAAAACATCTACGTGGGGACAGGGACGCCGAGCGCCACGGATGCGATCACTGCGTGGGCCGATGAGATCCTCGTGTACGACTATCCCAGCAACGGGTGCGCGGGCGTGTGCGGTCACTACACACAACTGGTATGGCGGGACACCACGCGCATTGGCTGCGCCTTTGCAGACTGCGACACGGTTGGCGGCATCGATTTCGCTGGGCGCCTGTGGGTCTGTAACTACGACCCGCCCGGAAACTTTGTCGGGCAGCACCCCTACTGACACGCGGTGGGCCATGACGCTCCGCCGATGTTCAGCAGCGTTAGCCGGGCGTCGAGAGCATCAGCCGAAGGGTGCTCGCTTCAACGGCGATGATGTCTGGGATCTCATCGCCGTTGAGATCTCCCGTCGTCACCGCATACACAGCCCCTCCGACGTCCAGGGGCGTCGCGGCGATGAACAACCCGTCGCCTGAGCCGAGCAGAACCGTGACGGTGCCGTGCCCTTGGTCCGCAGTGAGAATGTCGAGCGCACCATCGTTGTCGACGTCGGCGACCGTTAGCCAGTTGGGTTGGTCTCCAACGCCCGTGACGACCTGCCCGGCAAACGTCCCGTTGCCGTTGCTCTGGTAGTAGGAGATGGTGTCATCGTCTCGGTTTGCGACCACCAGGTCGATGTCGCCGTCGCCGTCGAAGTCTCCCCCGGAGATCTGGGAAGGCGATCCCTCAGCAGTCAGTGTCGTCGGCGCCCCCAACGCCCCCGCGCCATCGCCAAAATGAATGACGATCCGATCGTCTTGCTCGGAGGCCCACGCCGCATCGAGCCCAGGCTGGTCATCGAGCTGGGCCAAGAACACGGACTCGGGGCGACGGCTCGTATCGTCCTCAACCTCGATCTCTGACGTCAGGCCACCCATGGCATCGTCGCGGAAAATGCTGATGCCGTGCTGGTCACGAACGGCG
Source organism: Nannocystaceae bacterium (assembly GCA_016763875.1). GTDB lineage: Bacteria > Myxococcota_A > Polyangia > Nannocystales > Nannocystaceae > JAESSZ01. Next base: position 3,469 of record JAESSZ010000872.1, on the reverse strand, counting down.
GCCACGATATCGAGATAGCCGTTGCCGTCCAGATCGCCGGCCGCAAGACCTTGGGTCCGATCGGAGGTGTCGTGCTCGACGAGATTCCCCACCACGCCGTTGCCGAATCCGTAGAGCACGGTCACGCTATGGCCATCGCGATTCGCGGTCGCAACGTCGGCATTGCCGTCGTTATCGAGGTCAAGGACGATCACCTCAGCCGGCCTACTCTCGGCCCCGGTGCCGATCGTGGATCCGATGGCGAGCCCTCCCATGCCGTCGCCCAGCATGATGACGACGTTGTCCGAGTCTTCACACGCGACGACAACGTCGAGGTTTCCGTCGTTGTCGAAATCCCCAACCCCGGCCGACCGCGGCGCACCGCACTGAGGGTCGACAGTCACGGCAGGCCCGTGACACAGCGTTTGCGGCGTCCCGCACGACGGCTGCTCGGCGCCCGTGTCCCCAGTGGTTGTCTCGGTTCCTGCGGTCGACGATGAGTCCGAAGACGAGTCCGAAGACGAGTCCGAGATACCGAGGCTCGTACCCCCGGTCGAACTGCTGTCCGACACGGTCGTGGTGACAGCTGTGCCCCCGCCCGTGTCATCGCTGTGCGTGCTGGCAGCCGTTGAGTCCGAGGACTCGCTGACAACAACGCCATCAGCGCTCGCACTAACGGTCGCGCCAACGGTTGACCCGTCGGCGTCCAGCGTCGCCTGCTGGAGGTCGCTGCAACTCACCGCCAAGATCCCCCACGCCGCCGCCTGTGCCCGCATTGGCAAAGTCTATCAGGTGCCCGGTGTCAACTAGGCCTTCCCAAGAACGAAACCGCGCACGCAACCGGCCTTCTGGTTGAAGATCGCACGCCCTGGGGCCGTTTTGCGCCCACGTCCGCAGCAAGAACCACCGAGATCAGCGCATCGGGTCAACATGAAGGTCCCCTTCATCCTCAAGTAGCCTGGGCACGCTCGAGCATTGCCTGCAGCAACACTTGGCAGCCGGCGGCGACATGCTCGGGTGTCGCATTTTCGATCTCGTTGTGGCTGATCCCGCCTTCACAAGGGATGAACACCATCGATGTGGGGGCGACCCGCGAGATGTAGCAGGCATCGTGACCCGCCCCGGACACGATGTCGCGATGAGCCATGCCGTTGGCCTCGGCCGCGCGACGCACCGCCGCCACGCAGTCGGCGTCGAACGGGACCGGCGGCGAGTACCAGATCTCGTTGAGTTCGGTCTCGAGATTCAAGGCCTGGGCCACGTCGGCTACAGCCACACGCAACGCGGCGTCCATCTTTGAGAGCGTCTCGTCGTTGGGATGGCGCAGGTCGACCGCAAAAAACACGCGACCAGGAATCGTGTTTCGTGAGTTGGGGTGCACCTCCACCAACCCGACCGTCGCGCACGCCAGCGGCGCGTGGTCCAAGCCGATGCGATTGACCGCCTCGATGACACGTGCCGCACCGAGCAGTGCGTCGCGGCGCGTCGCCATCGGCGTAGGCCCCGCGTGGGCTTCCTGCCCGGTGAACGTGACCTCGTACCACCGCTGGCCCTGGGCGTCGGTCACAACGCCGATCGTCTTCGACTCGTTTTCGAGAATCGGGCCCTGCTCGATGTGCACCTCGAAGAACGCCCTCACGGGTTTTCCGACCGGGGCATCACCCGCGTAGCCGATGCGTTCGAGTTCTTCGCCCATCGTCTTGCCGTCGAGGTCGGCACGGCTGAGCCCGTACTCAAGATCGAAGACTCCAGAAAAAACCCCGGAAGACACCATCGCCGGGGCGAAACGCGAGCCCTCTTCGTTGGTCCACGCAGAGACTTCGATCGGCGCGTCTGTCTCGATGCCTGCATCGTTGAGGGTACGAATGACCTCCAGCCCGGACAGCACGCCGTAGATCCCATCGAACTTGCCGCCCGTGGGTTGGCTGTCGATATGGCTCCCGGTCATCACGGGCGGAAGGTCCGCTCGTTTACCTTCACGACGGCCAAAGATGTTGCCCATACGATCGATGGTGACGGTGCAGCCGGCCTGCTCGCACCACTTCACAAAGAGGTCCCGCGCAGCCTTGTCGACATCCGTGAGCGCCAACCGACAAACGCCGCCCTTGTCCGTGGCACCGATCTTCGCCATCTCCATGAGGCTGCTCCAGAGTCGGTCTCCGTTGATCTGGATCGTGTCCGTCATCGTGCGCGCAGGTTACCAAGGCATCGCGGGCCCACCCGTCCGTAAACGCGCCCGAAGGCGGTACGTGGGGCGAGGACGACCCGTGGGCCCCGCATTGCCGTGCACGGGGCGGCACACGGCCTCCTCGATTGCCCTGGGGCGCTGCGCCGCCTACAACGGAAGGCGAAGCGACGAGGTACCCCGTGAAGCAGTCCGCCGAGAACCGCCCGGATCCGACCCTCCACCGTAAAGCCGCCATCGCCCATGGCAGCGCCGCAGACCACGCTGGTGCGGTCCGTGTCGAACCGATCGAGAACTTCGATCTGGACCGCACGATATTTCAGACGTTGCAAGGCAAGGCCGCGCGATACGTCATGCGGACGCGCGTCGCCAAGGAAGTGCACTGGAAACCAGAGGCTGCCAAGTCGGTGCAGGCCGCCTACGACAAGGCGCGCAAAGCACATGCATTGCCCGACGTTAGTCCCGAGCTGATGCGCTTCATGGTCGAGGAATGCGACTTCGACGTCGAGCACGCCGACGGCTCGTTCCTTGACCACCTGTACTTCTGCTTCGAGTACACCACGCAGCACTACGCCCAGCACTCCCCGTTGGTCATGCTGCTGCACTCAATCTTGGGTACTGGAACCAATACGTTTGCGATGACCGCAGACAAGATTCCCGCGCTGCAACCACTGATGACCCCGTTCGAGTGGACGCATACGGAAGCCTTTCCTTCCGTGCTTCGGTTGCTCTACGCAGGAACGCTGCGCCGCGAGTTGCGAGACAATATTGGTCGCGCCTCTGAGCTACAATCGGTCCGTTTTCACCGCGTGATCGACAACGAACCGATCACGATGAGCGGCGAGGACTTCTGGATCGCGCTGAACTACCAGTTGATCCACCTGGTGGATTTTCTGCCAGTGGCAAACTGGTCGGTGCATAGCAATGACACGTCGTTCATCTTGTTCCGCGATCTGTACGACCTCTTGGACAAGACCGGTCAGCGCGAAGCGAACATCGACTACACCCCGACAAGCGGCCCACGGCGGCTCGAAGGCGAGACCCAAGGCGTCGGCGGCTGGCTGACCACCCTCATTCCCGTCGGCCTGAGCGAGAAAATGGCCGCACAGTCCGTGACGAGGTTTTCGGAGAAGATCGGACACTCGCTCGCGTGTGAACTGAGCTGGCGCTGAGCGACTCCCACCAGTCGTCGGCCGCATGCTAGGTTTTTCGCAACCGCGATGACGGACGACCACGCAAAACGCCCGCACGACACCTTCTTCAAGGAGACGTTCAGCGACGAAGCCAACGCCGCCGCCGAGTTTG
>JAESSZ010000871.1 GCA_016763875.1 Nannocystaceae bacterium | reverse complement strand
AGGCGTGTTCGCAGCGGGCGAGACCCGTGGTCATGTCGAGATCGACGTGCACGAACTCTCGATGCTGCTCGAGGGAATCGAGTTCGAGTCGACGCGCGCATCAACGCGCTGGGAGCCACCGCGACATACGCACGCCGCGTAGAGACAGAGCAACCATCGTGGTTTTCGGTCGTTGGTAGTGCGACCGCAACAGGGACTGAAAAAGCGATCGAGGACGCGACGATTATCGTTGCGTTCGCGATCGTTTTTCGTACAGTGAGCTTCGGTGGCGACTGCATCCACGTCGGACAAAACGTCGAGCGAGGACACGCTGAGTGGACCGTTGATGGCAGTGCTTCCTGTGCTGCTTGCCGAAGGTCGGACGGACGAAGTGCTTGCAGCCGTCGCTGCCTTGGTTGCGCGCAACGAGACACTCGAGCGCAAGTTCGCGGCACTGATGCACAAGGGGTTCAAGTCGAACGAAGGAGTCTCAACGGCGCAAGCCGCTGAAGCAGAAATTCCCACCCGAGCTGCCACGCTACGACAACGTGATCGAAGTGCCCGCGGAGGAGCGGGCATGCCCGAGGTGTGCGGAACAACGGGTGGTGATCGGATGCGACGTGTCGGCAGTCGTCGAGTCGAAAGTTCGTAGAGGCCGAGCCCAACTACCCAGAGGCATGTGGCCTTGCACTTGATCTGATCGGCCGGATCTTCGCAATCGAAGCGGGGCTGCCGAACGCAGATGCTCTGGCCGGCGACGAGAAAATCGAGGCACTTGGCATTCGACTCAGCCGTCGAAGGCGAGAATCGAAGCCGCTTCTCGACGAGCTACGCGCGTGGGCGTTTAAGCAGCGGGGCCTGCCGAAGAGCGGCCTCCGCAAAGCGATCGACTACATACTTGAGTAGTGGCAGGGGCTGATCGCTTTCGTCGAGGACCCGCATTTGGCGATCGACAACAATCAAACGGAACGCGTGCTTCGGGGAATGGATATCGGGCGAAAGAACCACTACGGCTCAAGGTCGGTCCACGGCACGGGGGTCGACACGATCATGCGCTGAGGATCCTTGACGAAGTCCGAGGCACACCACGCGACCAGACGACCGCGACACGGCGCCGAGTCATCGATGGGCATCTGCCACTAGCCGCTCAGATCGGATACGACCTCGAAAGCGAGGGGTTTACAGTGAGCAAGGAATCGGGAGTTCCAAGTTTGAGATCCCACTGGCAGTCGCCAAACCCGGCGCCTCGGATGGCCTGTTCGCCCTTGCGATTCTGACAGATGAAGGCGGCCAAGGCGTCTCCGCATTCGACCAGTACGCAGGGCTTGTCCTTGACTACGCCGTGGTGTCTGCGAGCCTCCTTGTGAGGCCCATTTCACGGTGACTCCGTGGGCCCCATCGCTATCGCGTTAGGTGGATCATTTTTACGCCACCGCGTACAAACTCAGACGTCGGACAGCGAAGCACCTCCAACAGAACTCCGTACAACCTGAAGTCACCCTGATGGGCAGCGACCCTGCCTGTCTGGGCTGGTGGCACTGTTTGGGGTGTCTCTCGCGGCCATCTTGTTCCAAGACTCATCGGAACCGGCCCGCGGGTGACCAGTGATCCCGGATATACTCGATGTCGCTGGAGTTGGCTCTGAGGCCACCCCGAGAAGATCCGACCATGTCCGAGCCGAAATCCCAGATGATCATCCACGACCGGGAGGAACTATTTCAGCTGCTCTGCGAAGCCGCGGAGTTCGAGCACACGGTCATGGCGACATATCTCTACGCGGGCTGGTCGCTGAAGCGGGCGCCGGATCCAGGCTGTACCGCGGCCGAGCTGGTCGCGGTCGATCGATGGCGTGGAACCCTGCGTCGTGTCGCCCTCGAGGAGATGCTGCACCTGACACTCGTCAACAACCTGCTCGCGGCGGTCGGCGCCGCACCGCACCTTGGACGACCCGAGTTTCCTGTGGCGCCCGGTCGTTTTCCGGCCGACTCGGTGTTTTCGCTGCGCCCGTTCTGCGCCGCTTCGATGGCTCACTTCGTGTTCATCGAGCGGCCCGAAGGGGTCGAGGTCGCGGATGGAGCCGGATTTCACCGGACGTTGCAGTACGCCCGAGTCTGCCGCCCCGATTTTCTCAACCCGACTCCCCAAGACTACGCGTCTCAGGGGCAGCTCTATCACGGCATCGCGATGGCTCTGCAGGAGGCGGTCGAACGGTTTGGGGAGGACGCGGTCTTCGTAGGGCACGGCGAGTCCCAGGTCGGGGGAGCCGAGTTTCGATTGCCGGGGCTGTTCAAGGTGACCGACCTGGCCTCGGCCCTCCGCGCGCTCGAAGAGATCGTCGTGCAAGGTGAGGGCGCTCCAGCACACTCCGAGGACTCCCACTACGGGTTGTTCCGAAAGGTGCACGAGGAGTTTCTTGAGATGAAGGCCGCGCGTCCCGAGTTCGAGCCAGCGCACCTATGTGTACCCGATCCGGTGGTGAATGATCCGCTGGGTCAAGCCGAGGATCGTCTGATCCGCGATCCTCTCAGTGCTCGGGTCGTCGATCTTGGGGATGCGCTGTACGGGGTGATGATGCGTTCCTTTGCGCAGGTGTTCTCGCCTTCGCCGCTCCCCCAGCCGTTGCGGACTGGACTCGCGAACGTGGCGACTGAGCTCATGTACGCGCTGAGCAGTGCGGCTGAGCTGGCTGCGCGGCTGCCGGCGGGGATCGACAACGGCGAGCATGCGGGGAAAACTGCCGGGCTCAGCTTGCAGTTGCCGCTGGCGAACAACCAACTCGTGCAAAGTTGCGCCGCCCAGATCCTGGCCGAACGTGTCTCCGAGATCTGCACCGCGGCTCGAAGGCTCTCCGCCGAGGTTGAACTGGTCGATGTTGCCGAACGGCTCGATCGACTGTCCGCGCAGCTACGGAACCTCCACGAACGCTACGAGGGACACATCGCGTCGCTTGTCGATCGCCTGGCGACGAGCGTTGCTCCGCCGAGCAACTCAGAGCTGACCTCGGCTGCTGCTGATGGCGACGATCCCAACGTCGCACGCACCGACGACCTCACGTTGCGCTTCGATACGACCCGATGCATTCACTCCCGTCGATGTGTGCTGTCGGCGCCAAAAGTATTTCTCGCAAACGTCGAGGGCGCGTGGCTCCATCCCGAGGCCTCAACGGTGGAGAACTTGGTCCAGATCGCACACGCCTGCCCTTCGGGTGCGATCACATACCAGCGGAGGGACGGCGGCCCTTCCGAGCCGGGACGGGATGTGAACGTGGTCCGAGTACGTGAGAACGGCCCGTATGGGGTGCGGGCCAACTTGGAGATCGAAGGCCACCCCGAGCCGTTGCTTCGCGCGACGTTGTGCCGCTGCGGCAAGTCCAAGAACAAGCCGTTTTGCGACAACTCGCACCGCGACGCTGAGTTCGTCGCGACGGGGGAGCCTACGACCCTTCCCTCGGATGCTCTGGATGCGCGCGGCGGAGTCCTGAACGTCGAGCCGTTGCACAACGGACCGTTACAGGTCACCGAGAACATCGAGATCTGTGCAGGAACCGGTCGTACCGTCGACCGCATCCAGAGCTGTCGCCTGTGTCGTTGTGGCGGTTCGAAGACAAAGCCGTACTGCGATGGAACGCACGCCCGTATCCGGTTCCGTTCCGACTCGTAGTGTCTTGGAGCGAGTCGTCCCCCCCTCATTGCAGATACTGCGCCGTCATCACGAGCACGCGCGTTCTCGGTCAGAACAGGATCCCGGGGGGCACGATCTCGAGGGGCTCGACCGGTTCCTTGCCGATCATCTCGCGGAGGTCTGACTCGATTGTGAGGCACAGCGCCGTCATGCTCACGTCGTTGGCGCCTCGTTCGAACGGGTCTTCGCTACCGTCGCCGATCAACTCCATCGTCATGAAAATCCATGTGATGAGTGCGCTCGATGCCATCATCAGCACCGCCCGGAGCGCCGTGGGGGCCGTCAATGTCACGCCGCCCGACAGCTCGAACACGTTTAGCAGGCCGGCCGGCACCAGCAAGATGAACACCCAGGTGAACAGCCGCGAGAAGTTGGCGTACTGTCGCGGGAAGGGCGTGTTCTTGATCCTCTCGCACTTGCCCTGGAGCGTGTAGAGGTCCGTCAGAAGTTCCGACAGAGAAATCTGGTGGAAGAGATCGAGAGTCCCCGCTTCATGGGCTTTGCGCAGCTGCTGCCCTTGAATCTTCGCGAGGTGTGTCACCGGGTTACGCAGCGCCGAGATCGCGGCGAGTTCCGTTGGGTCGAGGAGATCACCCATCTGCCCGTCCCTATCCTGGCGGATCCACGGCGCGTTGCGCTTTTGAAACGGACTCCCCTCGTGTTGGCTGCTCTTGCGAAGGTGCAGTCGCAGCGCGTGCGCCCAGGCGATCTGCCGCATGATCAACGATTCCTGGAGCGCAGGGTCGCGGTCGAGGAACATCAGGACCTGGTTGGCCCAGCTTCGACTCGCATTGACCACGCCTCCCCAGATCTTTCGCACTTCCCAGTACCGGTCGT
>JAESSZ010000870.1 GCA_016763875.1 Nannocystaceae bacterium | reverse complement strand
TCGCTGCCAAACGCGGTGAGGCGCGCGGCACTCGCGGCGAGGTATCGCCGGATGGTGCGTTTTGGACTCGGAGCGCCACTGCGTGTCCCCACGCGCCCGCGATCCTCACGTTGGCGGCCGAAATGGAAATCGTGCGCGGCGCGGACCTGTTGTCGGGAGTCGAGAACTGGGACAACGATCCTGCCAAACTCATTGAGGCGACCGCCGCCCACAAACGCAGCATGACCCAAGCCCTGAGTTGGCTGACGACGGCGATCGAGGAGTCCGAGCGTCGCGGCCTGCGACCGCCTCCCGAAACCTACTACTACCGGGCCTATGCGTTGACGACCTTGGGCGAGGTGTCGCAAGCGGGCGAGGCCATCGCGCTGGCGGAACAGCGTCACGATGTCGCCGCACATCGTATCGATCGCATGGCGGCCCTAGTTCACCTGCTTCGTGGTGAGCCCCACCTCGCGCTTCGGTTGGCGCATCGCGCGGTCGTCAATGCGCCCGCGACCGGTGATCGGTTGATCTCACGCTTTATCTACGCGCTGATCCTCGACCGGGCGGGGGCGCTGCATTCGGCGGTTTTGGAGTTCAGATCCCTGCACCGCGAAGGTGGTCGTCACAACGCACGCATCGCGGTCGAGAGCGTGCTTCCTGTGCACGAACGCTTGTTTCTCCGCGCGCTCGATCATCAGACCGCCGAGCTGCGCCCTCACGCGGACCGGCTCTGGGCGCTGTACCTGAGTTCGGAGGCGCCCGAGGCTCCCGAGCGCGTCTTGGCCAGGCGGCACCGCGCGGAACTCGAACCGCGCCCCGAAACGATCGATCCGAAACGCTGACGGCGTGGCTGCTCAGGGGAGACTGGCGACGACTTGCTGCACGACTTCGAGGAGTCGCTCACCATCGATGTTCTCGTTGCCACCGTTTGTTCCGTGGCTGGTTGTGAACACGATCTCCATCGTCTCGCGAACGACGATCATGTCGAAACCGCGCGAGACCGAGAACGGCGAGTTATCGAAGGCGCCGAAGTCCGGCATGGTCTCGCCATCGCCGACGCACAAGCCTTCAGTTGAGCCCTTTTCGTCCAGATAGGTGCGGCAGTTCGCTGCGGTCCCGATGTTTCCGGACTCGTCCTGTTCTAGGACCCAAATGATCTGGGCGCCTGCGTCCACGATGCCCTGTTCGACCTGCACAACCGAACCGGCGTGCGCGTTGCAAGTGTGTCACCACGCGGGGATCGATATGAACACCAGCACGTCGTGCGCGCTCCACTCCATCGTGGCGTCATCGCCACAGGGGGCGTCGGCCAGCTCGAGCTGGACCTCGGTGCCGTCGGCAGCAATCGCCCGCGGCCAGCTATACGGCCACAAAACCTCGTTCAGCGCCATGGGATCGACAGCGCCGATGGGGTACTCGCATCCTCCTGGGGTTCCGACCGTCGTGCCTGCGCCGTCCTGTAGGGGCTCCGTGTCCGCGGCCGCATCCTGTGTCTGGTCGCAGGACGCCGCCAAGCACAAGACGAACGCGAGCGGCATCGCCTGAAGGTTCACCTCGCGCATCATCGCAGCGATCGCATCGCGTGGGCAGCGGCGTCCGATCTGGTGACCGTTGGATTCTTGACCGAGGAAAAACGCGGCAATGCCCGAGACGGTTGCGCGTCAGTTCCCTCTCCGGCACAGTCGAGGCGTGCGCGTGTGTGAACCCAAAGTCGCCGGATTGATGGCTGTCCTCGTTGCACTGGCTTGCAGCGGAGACGATGCTGGGTCTACGGGAGGGGCGGACGAGCCGACAGGGAGCTCGACCACGGGTGCAACGACTGCGACCGGAGACCCCGGAACGGCAACTGGCGGCGATGCGCCGCAAGACAGCAGCGGCGGGGCTGCGACCGCGGCCGACAGTACGTCGGACGACGCCGGACGCGATACGACCGTTGGATTCGAAACGGGTACGTCCGGGGGCGAGGCGTCATGCGGCGGCGGTTCGGCCTGCGCCGAGACCGTCGCGGACTGGGTCGGTCCCGTCGCGATCCATAGCAAGCCCGTTGCTGAAGAAGTGGTGTGTGCTGGTGACTTCGCGGAAGTCGCTTCCGAAACGATGTTCTTTGGCGTGCCTTCGGCTGAACACGAATGCGAGTGCAGTTGCGACGTCGACAACGGTGCCTCTTGTGGTCCGATCGAGTTCTCGGTCTACGCCAACTCGGTTTGCTTCAGCGTCACAAGCCTCGTCGTGGATCTCGTGGACGGGTGCTTGGACATTCCCGGTGTCGCCGCGACCGAGTACGTCGCGCTGGAGGTGGACATCCTGGGTGAGGGGTGCGACCCCAATACGTCAGGCACGGTGATTGAGGACGTCGAGTTCCTCAATCACGTGATCGCGTGCGAGCCGTCGCAGCCGCCGCAGTCCAACGCTGGTTGCGACGAAAACGAGGTGTGCTTGGAGATTCCGGTCGTGCCGTTCGACTCGACGGTGTGCCTGCTGCGAGAAGGCGACCATGTCTGTCCCGACGGCACCGAGTACACCGAGCGCACGGTGTACTACGAGAGCATCGACGATGACCGGAGCTGCAATGCGTGCACGTGCACGCTGTCGGGGGCGGAGTGCGACCCCAACCAGGTGCGTGTCTTCGGGACGAACAATTGCTCGGGAGCCCCTGTCGGGGTTATCGACAACAGTGAGGTGTGCACCGATCCGGGGGCGCAAGGCTTTAGTTCGATACTCGGTGATGGCGCTGTCGCAGACCCAGGCAACTGTGCCGCGGGCGCAGGCACGAGCAACGAGTTGGGGTCCTTCACCCCGGTCGGCCCGACTACCGTGTGTTGCTTGCCGCAATGAGCCCTCCCCGGGGGCCATTGGTGATGGCCGACCGCGGCCGACCACGACGCATTGAATCTCGCCCGGCAGCAATGCGAGGCTGTCGGTGGTGGAGATTCTGCGGACCCCGGATGCTCTCGCTGCCTTTCGAGCGAGCCATGGCACCGCCCGTCGCCTTGCGATGGTGCCGACGATGGGATTTCTGCACGAGGGGCACGTCTCGTTGCTTCGGGGAGCGCGGCGGCTGGTGCCGAGCGAGCATGGCACGGTCCTGCTGACGATCTTCGTCAACCCGACGCAGTTCGCAGACAACGAGGACCTTGGCGTGTACCCGCGCGACGAGGCGGGCGACTTGGCCAAGGCAGAGGCGTGCGGGGTCGACGTCGCCTTTTGCCCCACTGATCCCGCCCTGCTGTATCCCAGTCGACAAACCTGGGTCGACGTTGAGGGGCTGTCGACCGGCCTGTGCGGCGGCAGTCGGCCTCGGCACTTCCGGGGGGTCTGCACCATCGTCGCCAAGTTGTGGGGCCTCGCGCGGCCCGACGTTGCCGTGTTTGGTGAGAAGGATTTTCAGCAACTCGCGATCCTTCGTCGCATGCATGCCGACCTGTTTTTGTGCGGCGAGATCGTCTCGATGCCGATTGTGCGCGGCCCGGATGGCCTGGCGATGTCCAGTCGAAACAGCAAACTCTCGGTGCAAGCACGCGCCCAGGCGCTGTCGATTCCCGCATTGTTGGCGGAGGTGCGCCGTCGATTTTCCGAGGGGCAGCGAACCTCGGCGCAACTGCTCGATGATGCTACCCGGCAACTACAGCCAGGCGTTGTCGACTACGTCGAGATGGTCGACGCTCAGGACCTTTCCCGAGTGCAAACGGTGGTGGCCCCGACCTTGGTTGCCGTGGCCGCGCGCTTTGGTGGGGTTCGCCTCATCGACAACACGGTCCTGCGGCCGTGACTATCCGGTGGTGGGTGGTCTGCGGTCCGGCACGCGGATGTCTGCCGCGTGCAACCGCGGCTCATCGATGCGAGCCGCGATGGCCTCGGCACAGCGGTCCCGGAGGCGAATGATGTCCGGCAGGCTGTCCCCTTCGGGTGCGATGGCCGGCAGGACCTCGACTTCGATTTTACGGTGCTTGGGCAGCCACGTGCCGTCACGGAGTGCGCGCCGAGATCCGCGAATGGCGATGGGGACCACGTGTGCACCGGTCTGACACGCCAAACGGAACGCACCCAGTTTGAACGATCGCATGCCTACGTCGGCACTGAAGGTCCCCTCGGGGAATACGATGACGCGTCCGCCCCCGTCGAGTACCGCGACGACTTCCTCAAGGTCGCTCAGCGATCGTGCCGCCGACTGACGGTCGATGAAGATGTGGTCCATCCGTTCCAGCGGGACCCCGACCAGCGTGGCGTTACGAAGCTCGCCTTTGATCACAAAACGCGTGTCGGGGGGCAAGGTGGCCAGGCAGATCAGAAAGTCGAGATACCCGCTGTGGTTCGCGACGAGGATCGCCGGACCGTCCCCGTTGTTGTTGAGCCCCGAGACCGCGGGGCGAAGCCCGGCGAGCGTCATCGCAGCCCGCGCCTCGGCGGCTGCCAGGCCTCGGGAACTGCGGCCGCGAGGGGTGAACCGGCCGATCAGGACGGCGGCGGTGCAGAAAACGCTCAGCGTCGCGGCGGCGTAGCTCCCATAGACCGCATCGGTGACCTTGCGTGCCGCCCGAGCGGCGCGCGTCGGCATACCCGTCAGATACAAGGTTGCGGCCTGACGTGCCACCGACTGCCGTGTGTCGTTGAGCGAGCCGTCGTTGTACAGCTTTCGACATTCGGTGCGGCGGATTTTCCCGCTGGAGGTCTTGGGCACAGCCCCGGGCACTGCGAGCACCACCCGGTCTGGTGGCACCCCTACGTGCGTGGTGACCGATTCGGTGACGCCGGCCAGCATGACCTCCCGCGCCATCGCGTCCTTGCTGCGGGTCTCGGCGATGACGACGATCTGCTCGGTGCCCGTGGTTGGGTCCGGCACCGCAAAGGCAGCGACACAGCCCTGGCGGATGCCCTCGACCATTGCGGCCGCAGCTTCGATCTCGTGCGGGTAGTAGTTTCGTCCGCCCTTGATGATGAGGTCTTTGGCGCGACCGGTAATGAAAAGCTCGCCCTCGGCCAGGTATCCCAGGTCGCCCGTGTCGACCCAGCCGTCGGCTCGCTGCACTTCGGCGGTCGCCTCGGGGCGTCGGTGGTAGCCCTGGAACGAGGACGGTCCCCTGAACTCGATCGTGCCCTGTTGACGCTCCTCGCTCGGTGCCCCTTGGGAGTTCACGATGCGGACTTCATGATTGGGGACCGGGCTGCCAACGCCGACGAACTCCAGCGCATCGGAGGCCTCAGTGGGGACTGCGTGACCGTCCGTCTCGAACGTTGAGCGATCGATGCGGTCGATTCTCGGGGCCCGCAGCACGGGCGGGAAGGTGACCGCGACCATGTTTTCGGCCAGGCCGTAGGCGCAAAAGATGGATTCGCGACGCAGTCCCACCGACGCGAACCGCTCGGTGAATCGGTCGATCGTGGCCACCGTGATCGGCTCTGACCCGTTGAGGATGGAACGGACGCAGCTCAGGTCGAGCTGGGCTGAGGCTTGCTCGTCGATTCGCTTGACGCACAGATCGAACGCAAAGTTGGGCGCCACGGTTGCGGTCGCTCGGTACTCGCTCAGGGCGGCGAGCCAGCGTACGGGCTGCGACAGAAAAGCCATCGGCGACATCAGTACGGTCGGGACGCCGTAGTACAGCGGCATCAACCATCCGCCGATGAGGCCCATGTCGTGGTACAGCGGCAGCCAGCTCACCACGACATCGCCAGCACGCAACTCGCACCCTTCGGTGGCCGCTCGAATATTGGCGAGCACGTTGGCATGGCTGAGTACGACGCCCTTGGGGTCGCCGGTGCTGCCAGAGGTGTACTGGATGAGTGCTGTATCCGATGCGCCGACCACCGCGCGTACGGCCACCGGAGTGTCGGCGTGTGCATCGCTCGCGAGCAGCGCGTCGGCAGAAAACACGTGCTTCACTGAGGCGACACGGTCCCGCGCGAGGTCGGCGACACGTGCCACGCGGTCGAACGTAATGAGGACCTCCGCGGCCGCGTTGTCCAAGATCTTAGCGCACCGCACGATGTACTCCGCGATGCGGTCCAGCCGGACAGGCGGGTACAATGGGACCGGGACCCCACCCGCCAGCAGCGTTCCCCACAGTGAGGCGAAATAGCCCATGCCCGTCGGGAGCATGATCGCAACGGAGCGACCTGGGCCCAGACCTGCCGTGCGCAACGCCCGAGCCACCCGCAGCGCGTTGCGGTGCATGTCGCGGTAGGTGATAGGCGTCGCCCGTCCGTCGTCGTCCTCCAAGATGACGTGCACACGGTCCGGCTGATGCTTCACGTGGTACTCGAGCACCTCCAGCAGTGTGGTGGCCTCGTGGGGCGCCGCGACGGGGGGCTCGGTCGGTAGCAGCGAAGCCTTGTCCACTTCAAGGGTGGGTGCGGTCTCGGTGGAGCCGCGCGCGGCGTCGACTTGCGCCAACAGCTCGCGCGGGGTGTCGACGCTCGCAATCGCGTCGGACGGTAGGCGCACCTCGAAGGCATCACCGATGCGGGCCGCCAGCTCCACGCGTTCAAGGCTACCCAGACCGAGTTCACTCTCCAGCGACACGTCCGGCGTGAGGCGCCCCAGTCCGCGTCCGTCACTGACTTCGACGACGACGCTGCGCACGATTGCCAGCACTTTTGCCAAGTCGTCGCCCGTTGCGCCCGCGGGGACGGTGGTTTTTTTGGATCGGGCGGGCATCTGCAGAAGCGTACGCCGATCTGCGGGCCTTGTTCGCGGCGGGCAGCTGCAGTGCGCACCTGCGACCCTGCAGCGCCAACCCAGGCGGCTGTTCTGCGGGCAATGCCGCCCCTGGTAGTGTACGGGCGCGTGCTTGACGATCCCCTGCTCGTAATCGCGGTGATTTTGGCCTGCGTTGTCGTGTCGGAGTTGGCGGCGCGGCATACCGTCCTACGCCACGGAGGCACCGCGCTCATCGTCATCGTGGTCACGGCTGTCGTGGCCAACGTTGGGATCCTGCCCGCCGGATCCACCGAGGCCAGACCGGTCGCGGTGTACGACGGCGTGTTTGCCTGGGTCGCGCCGCTGGCGATTTTCTGGTTGGTGCTGCGTGTCGATCTTCGGCGGGCACTGTCGGTGGGTTGGCCCTTGCTGATCTGTTTTGGCCTCGGCCTGCTGGGGACCACGCTGGGCGTTGTCGCCGGTCTTGGTGTCGTGGGCACCGAGGTGATCGGGGACAACGCGCACGCGCTCGCGGGCATGTTTGCGGCCACGTACACTGGCGGATCGGCCAACTTCAACGCGGTTGCGCTGCATTACGACGTCGTTCGTGACGGCACGCTGTACGCAGGGGCGGTCGCCGTGGATTCT
>JAESSZ010000869.1 GCA_016763875.1 Nannocystaceae bacterium | reverse complement strand
TCAGGCAACGGCTGCTCGGCCAGGGTCAAATCGACGAGGAGGTCGTCGAATGCCCAACCGGATTCCCCCAATGCATCCACGGCCAACGAGTCGGCGCGTAGGCGGTACTGAGGACTATCGACCGGTCCCCATACGTTGGCTTGGACCGAGGTTCCTTGTGCCACCACGGTGCCGTGCGGCAGCTGCAACTCGGCCACGACGTGCTCGATCAGACCCTCACCGTCGTCGGTGGTCGCAAGCAGGGTCACCGCCATGCCCGATGCTGCATCGGGGGCTCCACGCTCGGGGTCGGTTGCCTGGCTCGGCCCTGGGAAAACATTGGTGAGTCCGCCGTTGAGCGCGAGTGTGCTGCCTGCGGCGTCCACGGTGGCGACAAACCCGAGGTCGCCGAGCGGGACGTCGCCCTTGCCGGTCGCCAAGTTCGCGATCGCCAAGTTCTCGTAAGGCACGGCGATAGCGCCAATGTGCAGCCCGCCTCGGCTGGCCATCGCTTCCACCTCGAAAGAGAAGGGCAAGACCGACACCACCGCATGTGGCTCGGGGGCCTCGAAGTGAAGCGCAAAGTTCACCCACGACAGTTGCGCCGTGGTGCCCCACCCACCGTCACCGCCCATGTCGATCTCGACGATGGTCGTGCCCAGCGTGGCGGCATCAATGGCGAACGAGAGTCCCTTGTTGTCGGGGTTGGGATCCAACGGAGTGAAGGCGTCGAGCAGACTCAGCAGCGTGGTCCGCGTTCCGAGATCGTCGTCGTCTTCGTACTCGCGGACGGTGATCCACATCGGCTCGTCCGAGGTGACACTGGGGAAGTGCAGCACCCAGGGGATGTCCACAAACCGCGGAATGCCGATGCGGTTCCACGGGATGATCTCGTGCAGGACCAGCGAGACTTCGAGCTCTTTGGCGTGGGCGGTCCTGCGTTTCCGCGTCCCGCCGTAGCTCCTGTACGGCTCCCACACCGAGATGTCCTGCACCACCACGTGCGTCGGACGGCCCGTGATGAGGTCGGCGATGAGCGGTAAGTCCCAGTGGATGCTGCCCAACTCCAACTCGCCTTCGAGCGAGCTGCTGACGCGGGTCGAGATAAATCGACCGAGGACCGCATCGTTGAAAAACACCCATGCGCCGATGTACGAAACGAGGAGCAGCGTGCTGACGGCCACCGCCAGTCTCAGCGGAAACTTGATGAAAATAAGGGTCGCGACGGGGTGACGTCGCTTGGTCGGGGCGCGGCTCGCCAGCAGCGGCCAGACTGCGGCCGGCAATCGCAGGAGCTCGTCTGGCTGTCGCAGTGCCTCGTTGGTGAGCGCTACCCGGAACTGTTGCTCGGCGCGTCGCTGACGGGCCGTGTCGGTCACCATAGAGGTAGCGGGATCGAAGTCTGCGCCCGGTTGGCCAGCAAGCCGCGCTGCCAACAGTGGGCGGACGTCGGGATCGACCGCATCCAGAGCGGTCTGGATTATCGAACTCGGCGCGATCGCGGTGATCTCCACGTTGGGATAGGCCCAGCGAATGCGCGAGGTCCGCGTCACGACGTCTCGCCGGGCGGCCCGCCTGAGCAGTTGCTTCAACTTGCGGCGCTGACGCCAACGCCCCTTGGGCACGCGTCCAATCGCGCGAAGTCGGTCGAATTCTTGATAAGATTCGAATAATATCGAGAAGTTGGGACCGTCAGGGTAGAGGTGCGCAAAACGCGTCGAACGACACCAGCGCTCCAACATCTCCCGGCCATCCGCGAGGAGGTCGGCTTGTGTTTGCCATGCGGCGTGACCACCGCCATCTGATGGCGCGCCATAGGCGCCGGGTATGACGGTCTTCGCCACGCGGATTGTCTGGAGCCTACCAGCGATTTCCCCAACCCAAGGGCCGGGTGAGTGCATAGATCACCATGTCATGGAGCCTGCAACCTCAACCGCGGACGGCCACGGCGCCTCGCGCACGCCTGCAGGTCACGACGCGGCCCCCAATGGCTGGCCATGGTGGGTGCTTCGAGGTTTCAAGAACGGCGAGGTGGCGGCGCTCACCGATGTCTATCGCCGACACGTTGGTGATGTGACCGGGCTGTTGCGCCACGGGTTCTCGTTCGCGTCGCGAGGCCGTGCCCACCGTTTTGTCGGCTACGGGTCCGCCTTCGAACTCCAGGACGCCCTGCACGAGACGTTTCGACGCGCCTTCGAGCCGACGGCTCGTTTGGCGTACGACGGAATCCGACCGTACGCGCCGTACTTGCGCACCATCGCCCGCAACGTCGTGCTGCGAGGATTCCGGGCGCGTGAGGTGCAGTTCCCCGAGCTCGGCGCGGGTGATGACGGGGGCGACGGCGTTGGCGGGGAGGCGCAGTGGGCCGACACCGAGTCCGCCACGCCCGAAGACGGCGTGGCCAGGCAGCAGGTACGCGCCGTCGTGGCCGCCTATCTGGACACCCTCAAGGACACAGACCGACGCCTGCTCACGCTGAGATTCATCGAGGGGAGCTCGCAACGGGATGTGGCCGAAGCACTGGGGATCGGCCGTCAGCAGGTGCGCAGCCGCGAAGAAAAACTGCGGCGCGGCTTGTTGGTTTTTCTGCGTAAGCAGGGGGAACTCGGCCTGGTCCCGGGCGCCAGCGTCGTCTTGCTCGCCGTGTGGGCGTCCTCGCTGCCGTGGAACGACGCCGACCCGATCGCGATGTCGGTGGGTCGCATGCTGAGGGCTGCAGGGCCCTGGGGGGTGGGCTTGTGAGTCGCAATACTCGGTATTGGCAGCGGCAGATCGACCGGGCGCTGCTGGGCGACTTGGGCCCGGAGTCGCGCCGAGAACTACAGCGCACCTTGCGGGGCGACGCTCGTTTGCGGGCCGACTATGACCGTGCAGCCGTGGCGCTACGCGTGTTCGAAGGGGAGTCAGACCTCGCTCCCTATGAGATTGACCTGGTGGAGTCCTGGCTTGTCGCGGACCTCACCGGCCAACCGAACGCAGGACCCGTCGGCATTGAGTCTGTGCGCCGCTGGTTGTCGTGGCGGACATGGTTGTCGTGGCGGACATGGTTGTCGGTGGCGGCTGCGGCCGCGGCGGCTGCAGCCCTGTTGATCCTTGTGCGTGTTCCACCACGCGATGCGGGCCAGGACTACGCTGGCATCAAGGGCGGCAGTGGGGAGTCAGCCTTGGCTATCGAGGCGCAGTGTGGACCACCCAACGCGGTACGCGGTGATGCGTTGGTTGCGGCCCAAGAGGCTGGGTGTGCCAGCAACGACACGCTGACGTTCAGCTACGCCGTCGGGGACATGCGCGGGGGCGTGCTGTCGTTGTTCGGTGTCGATGCCGACGGCGATGCGATGTACTACGTTCCGAGCCCCGACGACTTCGAGTCGATTGTCGTGAAGCCCGGGCACTGGCGCGCCGTCGAAGTGGGCGTGCGTCTCGACGTCAACCACGCCCCCGGGGTCACGCGACTGTACGGACTGGTGTCCCCCGTCACGCCCACGGTGGCGCAAATCGACGCCATGGCGGCTGCACTGGCGACCGCCGCCCCCGCGGTCGATGGCGATGCGCCATGGCTCGAGCGCGTAGAGCCCGCTGTGTTCCGCTCGTTGTGCCCGGTCCTGAGTCGGTGCCATGCGGCGGAGCTCTCGTTCCTGATCCACCCCGAGCCGCGTGGCCCAGTCCCCGCGTCACAGGAGTCCCCGTAATGCGTGCGTTCCGATCAACTCTATTGGCCCCATCGCAGTGGATGGTTTCGTTGTTGCTGGTCTCGACACCCGCGATCGTCCTCGCCGCTCCCGGAGACGACACCGCGCTGTCTTCCGAAGCGCCCCGCACGGAGACGGACGACGGTGACGCTGACGCTGACGTCACCACCACAGCGTACCCAGCCACGGCGCCGCGACCCGTCGTGCGCCGGTTTGCCCTGGTCATCGGCAGCAACCACACCCTGAACGACGATCTGACGCCACTGCGATTTGCCGACGATGACGCCGCGCGCATGACCGAGGTGCTTGAGGAGGCCGGCGTTGATGTCGAACTCGTCACGACGCTCGACCGAGACAGCCAAGCACTGTTCGCGGATCTGGTGTCGCGAAGTCACCGTCCCACTCGCGCAGGTCTAGACACCGCATGGTCCTCGTTGCAAGCGCGCATGACTGCCGCGAGACGCGACGGTGCGGGCTCGATCGAGTTGTTGGTCTACTACTCGGGGCACGGCGAAGTGGGCCCGGATGGCCAGGGGTACCTCACCCTCGACGGCGCAAAGCTGAAACGACGCGACCTGTTTCGCACCGTGCTCGGAAAGTCGATAGCAGATCGCAATCATCTCCTGATCGATGCGTGCAAGAGCGAACAGTTTGTTCTGGCTCGGGGCAACGGCGCTTGGAAGTCCGACCGCGCCGCGCGGGACTACAGCGAAACCGTTGGCGAGTACCTCGACAATAACCACCTCGGTCACTTCCCCAATACCGGCGTCATCTTGGCGCTCTCGGCAGACCAGCAGACCCACGAGTGGGAGCGCTACCGCGGTGGGGTGTTCACGCACCAGTTGGTCAGTGGGCTGCGTGGCGGGGCCGACCTGAACGGAGACGGCGCGATCGAGTACAGCGAGCTGGGCGCGTTTGTCTCGGCCGCCAACCACGGGGTGTCCGACCCGCGAGCGCGGCTGTCGGTAGTCGTGCGGCCGCCCAAGATCGACGAGCGCCACCCGTTGCTCACCCACGATGATGTCGCGTCACGCCGCGTCCTATATTTTCCAGCCGGCGATCGCTATCGCTACAGCATCGAGGATTCGCGGGGCGTTCGGGTGGCCGATGTCCGCCGCAGCGGCGAGCAACCGGGCTACCTCCGCTTGCCCGCGGGCGACATGTTCATCGTGCGCATGACCCCATCGGCCGCTAACGATCAGCAGGAGGCAACGTTGGCGGCCAGCGAGGGCGGGCTGGTGATCGCGACCGCGCTGCCGTTCCGCCCCGCCGAAAGTGCAGCCCGGGGATCGCTGGACCAAGCGTTTCGCGCGGGCTTGTTCGCGACCCCGTACGGCCCGGGCTACTACAGTGGCTTCACCGATCGCACGGGCATGTTGGCGGTGGCGGAGCCACAATGGCACGTCGAGGTGTGGAAGGAAGTCGACGGCACCCGCGAAAAGGTCGCGGAGGTGGTCACGGACTCAGAGCCCAAGATCAAGATCGGCGCGATCCCACCGAAGAAACCCGAACCGACCGACGACGACGACGGGGGCTCCGAGATCTCATGGGGCTCCGTGCAATTGGGGACGGTGCTGAGCCCATTCCGTGGCGATGAGTCCATCCCGTTGTCCCCCAAACGCGTCACCGCGGACCAGTTTCGCGGGTGCCTCAACCCGCACGCGCGTTCGGCCTGCTCTGCGGTGCGTGGATTTAACCTGCGATGGCAGTTCTTCACCGTCAAAGACGAGGCTCGGTTCCCGCGGTTCACCGCGTGGGTGGGGAGCGGGTACCAAGGGGGCCACGCTTCTTTTGCGCCCGGCAACGACGGTTCGTTTGCACCGGGGGATCCCACCGCGTTGTCGTATGTGGTGGTGCCCCTCAGAGCCGGTGGACAGATCTATTTGTTCGACGACTTTCCGCTGCGCCCCTACGCCGGCCTTGGACTGGGCCTCGATATTGTGCGCATCCGGTACCACCGCGAAGGGAGTTCGAGACTCAGCAAGGGTGGTGCGCTCGTCGGGTTCGAACTGCACGCAGGCCTGGAGCTCCGAATCACCAACTACGTAGCGTTGTCCGCAGAGATCCAACAACTGTGGACGGCACGTAAACGCGTGGATGACGTGCCGGACTTTTCCAACACCGGCCTTACGTTCATCGCGGGCATCGCCGCTGGATTCCCACTGACGCCACGCGCGTTCAGGGCCCAGCGAGAGCGGCGCAAACGTTAGCGCCGCGCGAGAGCCCGCGAACTGCGACAGACGAACTGCGACAGACGAAACTGCGACAGACGAAACTGCGACAGACGAAACTGCGACAGACGAAACTGCGATAGACGAAACTGCGATAGACGAAAAAAGCGCCGTCACGGGATGAACCGTGACGGCGCTTTTTACTGGTAGCGGGGACAGGATTTGAACCTATGACCTCCGGGTTATGAGCCCGGCGAGCTACCTGACTGCTCCACCCCGCAATGAGTGAGCGGGGTTTCTATGCGCTCTTCGTCGAGACGTCAACTGATTCGTTGAACTGTTTTTCTCGGCGGTCGCACAACGAGTGGTCGCGGGTGCGACCGAGCCCCGCAGACCGGTCGCCACAACACCCGGTGTTTAGCCGCCTAATGGTGGTCGCGAGGCGCGTCGTTCTGCGATTCCAGGGCGCGCGCGGGTTGCGTGCTTGACCCATGTCGATCCCGCGCCGTAGTTTCGTCGCCCCATGAAGGACCCGCGAGCGTCAATGGGCGCTGCGTTGGCACCGGCTGCACTTGCGCCGTCGATCGCCAGCAGCCTCAACTTGTCAAAAGATGCAGCGGCAGCCACGTTGGCGCTGCTTGCAGCCGGCGCGCAGCCGGCGTTTGTGGCCCGGTATCGGCGAGAGCAGATCGGCAAACTCCAAC
>JAESSZ010000868.1 GCA_016763875.1 Nannocystaceae bacterium | reverse complement strand
TTGCCTGCATCCGTCTCTCGAAACATGAGAAGCGTGCCCAGCAGGATCAAGAACGCAAAGATCGATGTCTCAAGCCCAAACACCGCCCAGCTGGCGAACGGGGCGGACGTTGCGAGCAGCCAAGTCGCCACGCACGGCAGGCCCGACAGCGGCAGCAATCGGTGACTCAGCCGATACACCACCACGAGGGTGCCCAGCGCCGCCGCAGCCCCCAGTACCTTGGACAGCGGATGAGGGTCGATGCCAATCGCCATGCCCGCGCCCAGCACCACGGTGAGCGAGAAGTTGGTGTAGCCCTCGACGGACTCGCCGAGGTTGTAGACCAGCCCGTGCCCGCTCGCGAGATTCCGCGCGTAACGAAAGCTGATGTATGCATCGTCGACCGTGTACATGCGGACGGTCCACATGTGCCAAGCGAGCACTGCCACCGGGATCAGCAGCCCCACCACCAGGTGGGCGCGACTGGGGAGAGCCTCCCCGCGAAACCATGCCTTCACCAGGCGGTGCTGCGTCAGTTTGTGGAGCACGCTCATCGTCGCGTCTTGTCGGCGAAATACCACGCGCTCGTAGCGAACGCGACTGTGCAGACCGCCGCGGTGAGGTAGGAAAATCCGCGGAAGAATGCCAGCCACGACAGCTCGGCCCCGCTGAAGTTCTTGATGAGGTTGATCGCTATCGCGCCCAGATAGCCGAAGGCGTCCGTCACGTAGATCATGAACACCGCGGTTCCGACCGTGCCGGTCATGGCGATGAGGCGGTCGAAGAGCACGCAGCCGAACGGGACGTAGGCCAGGTACAGCCCGACGCCGAGCAGGATCATCCACGTGACGCCGTCGATTAGCCCCGCGTCAAACAGCAGCGTGGCCCCGGCGAGCAGCAATGTGCCCGTGAGCATCAGCCAGTGGATCGCGAAGAAGGCCCGCCGGTTGTCTTTGATCCGGTACACCACCGCGAGCGCCGCGAGCACCGTGAGCGCGACGGGGATCTCGGAGATCGTGAAGATCTCGGGCTCGTTGCCGTGCCCCAGTGCACCCCAGATCTCCTTGGCGAAGTCGTCGCGGAAGTTCCTGTAGGCCGTCAGAACGCTGTACAGCGCGGTGAGAACCACGAGGCCGAAGCCGAAACGAAGCACGAAGGCGCGCCGCTGTGCGCCGTGCATGGGCTCGCGTTTCGTGCGAGCCGCGATGTCTTCGGCTGTCGGTTGGGGAAGCTGCCGCAGGGCCCAAACCGCGAGACCGAACAGAGGAAGGAAGAGCAGCCCGGTTGTGGCGGGCATCCAGCCTGGGGGCACGCCCCAGTGCATTGTTGCGGCCCCGACCGATTTTACGGCGCCTGATGCCACGATGTACGAGGCCGAAAGCCCAGCGCCGAGCAGCTCCGAGGTCCGCCTGCCTTCGAGAAATCCGAAGACCAGGCCCCAGACGGCGCCCAAAGGGAGACCGTTGAAGTACAAGGCGATCACCTTGCCGGTGGGGCCTACCGCTCCAAAGACGACGAGGGCGAGTTCGGCGAAGGCGACGAGCAATAGCAGAGCGAGCGCGCGTCGGGAGGCCGACAACTCGGCGACAAACTTGATACCAACGAACTTCGAAAGCGCGTAGCCGAGCAGCTGCGCGGTTCCCAAGGCGATTTTCAGCTGCAGCGGGCCGACGGCATCGCCTTCCCAATCGGCCGATGCCCACGGCTTGCGAAACGCGTACATGCAAAAGTACGCGGTAAAGGCGGCCCCGATCGCATAGGCCGAAAACGCCGCTGGACTTGCGCGGTCCAGCCAGCGGGCAACGGCGCTCTCCCGCGACACGTCGAGCAGCTTGCGTGTCCGAGCACCGTTCGCGCAACCGTAGCTTCGGGTGACTTACGCGTGAGAAATGTTGTGATGTTTGGGAGCGTGGGGTGTGTTATTCGCTGGACCCCTCCGTATGGCACACAAGCACGTCCTTATCGCCCTTGCTCTGTCCGTTGCCCTTCCCGCCTGCGCGGGCCGTAAGGCCGTGTGGAGCGACGGTTCCGCTCCAACCGATGGCGCCGGGACTCCTGATGCCGCCGCCAGCGAGACCAGCAAGAAGTCCGCCGACGACCACTGGAACAACCGCACCTCGCCCGACGAGATCCGGGCGGCGATCACCGCTTGGGAAGCAGCGGTCAAGGCGAACCCCGCCGACCTCGCCTCGCTCATCTCGCTGACGCGGGCCAATTACTTCCTCGCCGACGGCTACACCCGCGGCGACGACAAGGCGTACTTGGCGCTCATGGACAAGGCGGTCCACTGGGGCGAGGAGGCCATGGTCGTGGCGTCCCCGGAGTTCGCGGCCAAGATGCGAGACGGCGGCAAGTTCCCCGAAGCGGTCAAACTGGTGGGTAAACCCGGTGTGCCCGCGATGTATTGGTACGCCAGCGCGCTGGGCAAGTGGGCCAAGAAAAAGGGCTTCGCCGTGTTGGTCGGCCAAAAAGACAACGTCAAGGCGACGATGGATCGCTGCCTTGAGTTGGACGAGCTGTACTTCTTCGCGGGTCCCTGGCGCTACTTCGGCGCGTTCTATGCGATCGCGCCTGCGTTCGCTGGCGGTGACTTGGCCAAGTCCATCGAGCACTTCAAGAAGTCGCTGGAGCTCCAGCCCAACTACGTTGGCACCAAGGTGCTGTGGGCGGCCGAGCTCGCGACCGAGCAGCAGGACGAAGAGACCTTCGACAAGTTGCTCAACGAGGTCCTCGCTACGCCCGACGATGTCATCCCGGAACTCAAGCCCGAGACGATCGTCGAGAAGCAGAAGGCACGCGAGCTGCTCGCCCAGCACGACGACCTGTTTTAGGTCCGGTCCGGTTCCCCAAGGCGCGCGTGATCGCGCAGTCGTCGCTGATCACTGCGTGTCCACCGGTACGATCTGCCGCCCGCGTGAGCACAACAGGTGCCGCGGGATGGGGCAAAGCGGCCTCAGGCCCTAGTCTGCACCTTGTGCTGACCGGCCGTCGCAGCTTCTAATGGCGGTGATTGAAGGTAGCGCAAGCAACCTGCGTCCAAGCGGATGCTTGACGAAGTCGTCGGCCCACACGAACCTACACGGGCCGCCAGTCTCACGCCGCACAACCGCACACCAGGACTCTACGATGACCGCGAAGAAGACCCCGACCTCCTCGACCCGCCGTACCTTCGTCAAGGGAACCGCCGCTGCCACGGCCGCGACCTCCTTCTTCATCGGGCGCTCCGCCAAGGCAGACGATCCCGAGGTTGTCGTAAAAATCGCGACCGTCGCCCCCGCAGGCACCCCTTGGGCCGCGCTTCTTATGAACTGGAAGCGGGCGATCAAGAAGCAGAGCGAACGTCGAATCAAGGTCAAGACGTACCTGGGTGGGGCACTCGGCGGAGAGCTTCAGGCGGCAGAGGCGACCAAGCGCGGGACCATCCAGATCTTCGCGGGCACGGCAGGCGCACTCGCCTCGGCCGTACCCGAACTCAACTGCTTGGAGTTGCCGTACCTGTTCCCGACCGAGAAGAAGGCCGACAACATCCTCGACAACGTCATTCGCGAAGACCTTGAGCGGCTGCTGTGGGATCGCGGCTACAAGCTCCTCTTCTACTCGGAGAACGGTTTTCGCTCGATCGGGAGCACGTTCCCCGTCGAGACGCCCGCGGACCTCAAGGGTCGCAAGATGCGGTCGCAAGAGTCGGACGTGCACCTGGACTCATGGCGGGCCATGGGCGCCTCACCCGTGCCGATCACGGTGACCGAGGTGCTTTCCAGCCTCCAGACCAACGTTGTCGACGGCTTCGACAATACGCCGCTGTTTGCGTTTGCAGCCAGCTGGTACCAGGCCATCACCCACTTCACGCTGACCAAGCACATCTACCAAGCCGGTCTCGTGGTCGCGTCGCGCAAGTTCTGGGAAACGCTGCCCGACGAGTTCAAGACCATCATCATGGGCGATCCGGCCAAACTCGCTAAGAAGGGGCGCCGCGGCGTTCGAGCGATCGGCGGCATGCTCGAGGCGAACTTCGAGGGCGCGGGCGTTCAGCTCAACCGGCTCACGGCGGACCAGCGCAAGCTGTTTGCCGCAAACTCCGGGGAAGTCTGGGACAAGTTCCGCAAGTCGACCAGCAGCGACGGCAAGGCCTTGCTGGACAAGATCCTCAAGAACCTCTGAGCTGCGTTCGGTAGCTATTGAGCGGTCGTCTCCTGTGGAGTCGGCCGCTTTGCAATTTCGGGGGGCGGGCCTTTGCTATTGTGCCGCGGCGAAGGGCAAGCCGTGGCGAATCAGCTCAAGAGACTTGACGATGCGGTGTACCGGGCAGAGCGCATGCTCGTCGTCTCCGCTCTACTCATCATGGCCGTCGTCGTTTTTCTCGACGTCGTGCACCGCGGCTTTGCGGGCGAGGCCAGCAAGTTTGCGGACATTGGCATCAAGCTCGCCGGGCTCTTTGGGGCGCTCCCCGCCAAAGATGCCCCCGAGTACGCGCAGGCAGTCGCCGAGCTGTACCCGAAGCTGGCCGAGGCATCGCCGTATGTGCTGTTCACCGTATTCACGGGGCTGGGCTACTTCGGGATCCGCTCCACGAAACGCGATGTGCCCGTTGCGGCCCCCATCGCCGCCGGGTTCGCTGTGGCTGGGGTCCTCACCGCGTACGGTTTGATTCGTCTGCTGATTTGGGGGATGCCCAACGGGGTCATTTGGTCGCAGCCGATGGCGTTGGTGCTGACGCTTTGGGTTGGTTTCATCGGCGCTTCGATGTGCTGCTATGAGCGCAAGCACCTCAAGGTCGAGGCTATCCAACGGCAGATTCCCCCAAAGTATCGAAGGTACGTCGCGTTCGCGTCCGGGGTGGTGACGACCGTCGTTTGCTTACTGCTGCTTTGGGTCTCGCTGCGCTACGTTCGTTACAACTACGACGAGTTCATCCAAACGGAGGGGCGCGGTGGGTTGTTCCAGGGCTGGGCGGTGCCGAGGTATCTCGGCTTTGCTGCACTGCCCATCTCATTCACGCTGATGAGTGCGCGGTTTGGTGCTCGTGCCGTACTCGCACTGCAGGGCAAACTGGACGACGTCGACCCGCTCGCCGGGCTGACCGGCAACAAAGACGACGGGAAAAGCTCAGACCCACAGAGCTCAGACCCACAGAGCTCGGCCGAGTTGCCGAGCGACATTGAGACCGAGGCCGTCGCTGTCGCCCGCAAGCCAGAGGCAGTGCCCAGTGAGGTCGAGACCATGACGTCTCAACCCGTCGGGGCCGTGGTCGCACGCCCGAGCAAGGTCTTGACCGACTCGCACCAAGCCGCGCAGGACGAGGACCGAGAGTCCTCTCCCGCGGAGGACAGCGCACGCGGAGCCGTCGCTGAGTCCCGCAAAGACGAGCAACAGGACGCCTCACCCCAAGCAGAGGCGAAGTCGGAAAAGACCGATTCTAAGGAGGGCTCGTCATGATCCGCGGATACAAAAAACCCGGTCCGTTCGCCAGAGGCGTGTGGCTGGGGATCTTAGCCATCGTCCTCATCATCGCGTTTGGTGGTGGCGATCTGTTTGCGGCGGCTCCCGTCGACGACATGAGTGACGAGTTTTCCGGCGGCTCCGGTCGCGGCAGTGGTGGCGGGTTGCTCCTGCTGGCGGCTGTCGCCGCGATGATCGTCCTCGGCTCGCCCCTGTTCGTCATCATTGGCGTGTTGGCGGCAATGTGCTTCGCGATCTATGGCGAGGGCTACGACTTCATCCAGTGCATGACGCTCGATGCGAACGTCATTTGCGGGTACGACATCTTCCCCGCGAAGATGGCGGACCTCACGACGAAGAACGTCCTGCTGGCGATCCCCTTCTTCGTCATGTCGGGGTCGATCATGTCCGAGGGCGATATCGCCAACCGACTGGTCGCCTTCGCGAAGGCGCTCGTTGGCTTTCTCCCCGGTGGTCTCGCGATTGCAACCGTGGGTGGCTGCATCTTCTTCGCCGCGATCAGCGGGAGCAGTCCGGTCACGGTCATCGCTATCGGCTCGATGATGTTCCCCGCACTGGTGAAGGCGGGCTACTCCGAGCGTTTCTCGATGGGATTGGTCACGACCGCGGGCTCGCTGGGAATCCTCATCCCCCCATCGATCCCCATGTTGGTGTTCGCCATCGTGGCGGGCGGGCGAGTTCCGCTCGACGTGGGCGAGCTGTTCATGGCCGGCATCGTGCCGGGTCTCATGATCGGAGGCCTACTGTCGCTGTATGCGATCATGATCGACATGCGGGGTGGTGGCGCGCGTGCTGCCGACCGCCCTCGGTTCTCTGCGCGAGAGGTCCTGCAGAAATTCCGCGAGGGGTTTTGGGCCATCATGCTGCCGGTCCTGATCCTGGGTGGGATCTATTCCGGCTTGTTCACGGCCACAGAGGCGGCGGCGGTGAGCGTCATCTACGCGCTGATTGTCGAACTCGCGATTCACCGCGAGATCGGGATGAAGCACGTGCCGAAGATTCTGTCCGACGCCGCGGTGATGATGGGGACGTTGCTCATCATCATGGCGCTGGCGTTTGGGCTCAACGACTTCTTGGTTGAGGAGAAGATCCCCGACCAAGCCGTCGCGTTGATTCGCTCGCTGGATCTGACGCCGGTTCAGTTCCTGCTGATCATGAACCTGTTCCTGCTCGTTGTCGGAGCGCTGATGGACTCGATCAGCGCGATCATGATCATCGCGCCGCTGCTCAAGCCGATCAGTGACCAACTGGGCATTGACCCCGTGCACCTCGGGGTGATCTTCATCGTCAACCTGGAGATCGGCTATCTGACGCCGCCGATCGGCATCAATCTGTTTGTCGCATCGAGTGTCTTCAAGAGGTCGATGGGCGAGGTCATACGCTCCGTGCTCCCCTTCATCCTCTTGATGTTCGTGGGGCTCGGGATCGTGACCTACGTGCCAACGGTGTCGTTGGGCATGGTCAACCTCTTGTTGCGCGACAAGCCGTTTTACCAGGGCCTGCCGCAGGTGGACGCGAGCGGCAAACTCGTGGTCGCGGACGCCTCCGATGGCAAGCCCAAGATCCTCAAACCGGGGGAGGCTGCGCCCGACGGCAAGGTCAAGGTGCTGTCGATGGTCGAGATGACCGAGATCTCGGGACAACTGTTTGCAGCCTGCGATGCGGCGGAGATCGCAGTGGACGACGAGGAAACGTTCGAAGCTCGGATCAAGGCGTTCAAGTCAGAGCTTGAGTCCGAAGAGGTGACCAACGAGACCGTGCTGCAGATCTTGGCGCCCGCGCTCAAGGGGACCAAGGGTTCCTATGGGGAGATCGCCAAGGGAGCGACCGAGCTGCTGAACAGCGAATGGACGTGCGAGTCACTTGAGGCAATCCTCGCGGACGGCACTGCGGCGGCGGGCCAAGGCAGCGCGTCGGAAACAGGCGCGTAAGACGGCTGCCCAGGGTGCACGCGGTCGTATTTTCCGAGGGACTCGACCTTGTGGTGGCGCATAGTGAGCGGCTGGGTGGCGGCTGCGACCCGTAGTCGGGTTTCAACCGCTGTCAGCTGGCCTCGCTTGGCGCGGACTCGACGTGATTGCGGATGTAGAAGAAGAGCAGGCCTACGCCCAGCAGCAGGACGACGTCGGCGATGTTGAACGTCGGCCAGCTGCCACCCCAGGGGTAGTTGATCTTCAAGAAGTCCACCACGCCGTGGCGTCCGGCAGCGTCGGCACGGACCAGGCGGTCGTGGAGGTTCCCCGCAGCGCCCGCGGCCACGAGCGCGATGGCGACAAAACCGTAGCGCCGCGC
>JAESSZ010000867.1 GCA_016763875.1 Nannocystaceae bacterium | reverse complement strand
GGGCGCAAAACGAGCGTCCGCGGCCGCGCGTGCTACAAACACGCCCCCAGCCCGGGTGGTGGAATTGGTAGACACGGGGGACTTAAAATCCCCTTCCTTCGGGAGTGCGGGTTCAATTCCCGCCCCGGGCACAGTTAGGTTGACCTTTGGTCGGCCGGAACGCTTGGCCATGAGCCGACCCCGGCAACCGTGTCGACGGGATGTTCGACTAGCTCATTGCGGCAAGGCGACGCAATTGCTCCGGCCGGCTCTTGTCGGGTCCGCGATCGCCCCGCCGCCGAAGAGCACGAGCGTGTCGACTGCCTCCAGATCCTTGCCACTGGGGTTCTTGCACTTCGGATCCCAGACAACGAAGTCCGGAAGTCACAGTGACAAATCCGCTCGTTCAGATCCTCCAGGAATCATGGTTGTCGCGTTCGTCCACAGCAGTTCAAGGGCTGCTTTGCCGGTTAGAGAATGGGGTCACGTACAGCGCGGCCGTCGAAACCCGACAGTCGCCGATGGAGTGCGGTCGCCTCCTGCTCGGTCAGGGACGCAACCGAGTCTGCCGCGATACGGGTCCGGATGCGCTCGCGCTCCTCTTCTGATCCCGCCTCCTCCACGAGAGTCTCCAGCAGGCTGCGTAGTCCGGGAGGCAGGATCGCAGGCGCGTTTTTCTTGGATGAGTGGGCCGCTACGTAGAACGCATTGAACAGTTCCCGCACAACGTGGCGGTGCCCCTGCTGCTGAGCCGCCAGCGCAGGGTTGCAAAATACATAGTGAACCATCAGTTGCTTCAGAACGGCGATCTCATGAGCATGCTTCGGTAACATTGCAACGCGCGCTCCGTCGCCAGTGCCTGCGACATAGACCCCGCGCACGTACGTGCCGATCAGCCGGGACGTGAAGCGCCGCAGCTCAGCGCGCTGCACAACAGTCCCTGCGTACGGGACGTGCAAGGGTTCCGGGAGCAAATCATCCAAGATGTCACTCACGACGCCCGAAGCGACGGTGCTAGTCAGCTCGCCCGTCCACGCGTCCTTCTCTGCATCGACGAAACGTCTGCGCTCTCGGGGTTCGGTTGCAAGGCGGTGTAGCGGGATCCAACCGGCCCGATAGAAGTCCTCCACATCGTGCACCGAGTACGCGATGTCGTCGGCGTACTCCATCAGCTGCGCCTCGTTGCCTTTGTCGGTCCCTTGTGGCCGCGCAAACTCGAAGTCCGCGGACTCACTCTCATACGCGTTCCACTCTCGTTTCCCAGCGGAGCACTGGCTCGCGTACCAGGGATACTTGATGACGGCACATAGGGTGGCTTGAGTGAGATCCAACCCAAGATACTCTGCACGGTGGCAGGCTAGCTTCGTCAGAATTCGAAACGTCTGTGCGTTGCCCTCAAAACCGTCCACTTTACCTAGCCATTCCTCCCTCGTGGGTGACTTGTTCGCCGTCAGTAGTCGGTCGAGTTCCGCCTCTGCTGCGTGCCCGAATGGCGGATGCCCGAGGTCGTGCGCAAGAGCGGCCGCCTCGACAACTTCCGGGTCAACGTCCAGCTTGTGCCCCCGCAACTCATTCTCGCTGCGGAACCGCTCGGCCAGCCGACGGCCGATCTGCGCGGCCTTCATAGAGTGAGTCAATCTGTTGTGGAATACGTGCCCCTCCGCAGCCCCAACCACCTGAGTCACCCCCGCCAGCCGCCTGAACGCGCTGCTGTACAGAACGCGATCGCGGTCTCGAGCAAACTCTTCTCGCTGATCTTCACCGACCGATGTGTTCTTGCCTTGGTCGGCGTGCCGCCGCGCCTTACGATCGCGAGGTGCGGCTCCCTCCGCTGCGATGTCCACCGTCACCTAGCGAGTTCCACTTGACGGTCCGCGGACACCTTCAGTTTGTTGGCCTCCCAGAGGCGCATGATCGCAGCCCGGACGACATCCGACTCGACGCCTGTCTCGTTTGCCTTCTTGATCACGCACTCCCGAAGGTTAGGAAGCGTAACCGGGCCGTTTTGTTCCTCCAGTGTGTTCAGAATGACCGGCTCGAGCTTCTCAAGCTTGATCACGTAACTGCGGCGATTCATGCCTCTATCTTGCGCTCCAGGACGCCTTGCTGCAACTTTTGAATGGGGGCTCCTGCACGAGAACCTTCGGAAAACCCGGGTATTAGATTCGCCAAAGGGCCGGGATCCTCTCGCAACACCAGCAAGAGATCGCTCGGCCGTCGCAGTGTTGCCGCTTGGGACGAACATCCGGAGGAGGGTATGTCTTCTAGCTCGGCCGATGTGTCGAGATGGTTCTCAAACGACCAGTACCAGCACACCAAGACGAAAAGAGCGGAGTCGGAGTCACCACCGAGAAAGCACCGTGCCCGGCCTATGTCGCTTTCATGTACAGCGCCAGGCCCTTGCTGGCCTGCCCGCGTACTTTCCCCGCCACGATAGGGCTCCACCCCAGGGCCAACCCGATAGGCCCAAGCGCTTGCCTCGACCAGCGCCACAGCGAAAAGTGGTCGCGGTGTTCGATGATCTTGTCGCCTTCGAAACGGAACTCGGCGTCGATGATGTTGTGCACGGATCTGCCGGTCGCCGAGAACGTGTAGTACGCCTCCCAGTGCGCCGAGCCGCGGTCGCCGTCGACCTTCACGGCCGAATGCTCGACCCGTAAATCGCTGCTGCGCGAGCACAGCATCTGCCACATCGCGCCGACCTCTTTGCCTTTGAGATCGGTAAACACAGGATCGGAGAACGTCGCGTCGGGGTGGTACAGCGCGGCCATGGCCTCGCCATCGCCAGCATCCAGAGACCGATACAAGGTCGCAATCACATCCGCGTGGTCCACCGCGGCAACCTGCCACGGCCCACGCGGACGGGCAAGGACCATCAAAACCGAGCATAGCGGGGTGTTGCAAGGCAAATAGCTGCAACGGCCGGCTGGCCCTGCCGACCCATCGACCGTGACGACGTTACCGCCCGCCCCCGCGCACCACGTCTCGCCTTCGACCGCTCGGGACTGCGGTACGGCGCCCGCCCGCAACAACGCGTCGCGGCCACCGTCCACGGCGATCATTGGGGAGTCGCCTGCATTTGTCCGGTGCCGCCAGCTGATCGGGCGGCTGGCCCCGCTGCCCATGCCGGTCCTGGTGCTCGGTGAAACCGGATCCGGCAAGGAAGTTGCCGCACGCTTGCTGCACACCGATGGCCCGCGCGCCCGTGCGCCTTTCGTTGCGATCAACTGCGCCGCGATTCCGGACGGTCTCGCGGAGAGCGAGCTCTTTGGCCACGTTCGCGGGGCCTTCACGGGTGCCCACCGCGATCACGCGGGGGCGTTCTCGCGAGCGGATGGCGGCACCCTCTTCCTCGACGAAGTCGCCGAGCTTCCGCCTGCCGTGCAGGCAAAGCTGTTGCGGGTGCTGGAACTCGGCACCGTGGTCCCCGTGGGCGCCGAGCACGAGAAAATCGTGCACGCCCGCGTCGTCGCAGCGACGCACCGGGACCTCGAAGCCATGGTGCACGACGGTTTGTTCCGCGAGGACCTGTTCTTTCGACTCGGCGTGCTCACCGTCGAACTCCCCGCCCTGCGCGATCGCCCCGAAGACATCCCACCGTTGATTCGCCAGTTCGCGGCCGACGCAGCGACCGCGATCGGTCGCCCGGTAAAGGTCTCCGAGCACGCCGTGCTCGCCGCCATCGGGCACCACTGGGCTGGCAACGTCCGCGAGCTCCGCAATGCGGTACTTCGCGCCGCAGTGATGGCGGACGGCGAGATCCAAGCCATCGACCTGATTCCAACGCGTCGGCAGGGGACGCCTCAGTTGAGCGCGCCT
>JAESSZ010000866.1 GCA_016763875.1 Nannocystaceae bacterium | reverse complement strand
TCGGTCTCGTCGCGGCGCACCGGCAGGCGCGCGTGGGTTGGGCGCTGCTGGCGGTTGTGGCCTTTGATCTGTGGCACGTGGGGCGACCGGTTGCAGACCAGCTTGAGCCTCTGCCCAAGGCTGCCCGCGACGAGATCATGATCGCTGCGCTCGGCGACGAGGACGTACGTTCGGTCTACCGCGTTGCTGACTTTGGCTGGGCCGGTGCTCGGATAGGACCGCGCGCACGTGTGCGTGACATTGCGGGACAGAGGGTTGCCCTGACTGACCCACGCTACGTCGCGTTGTTTTCCCTCGCGCAGCGCAGCAGCAACATGCTTCGGGCCCTGAACGTGGCGGTCGTGGGTTTTTCCAAAAAGGTCTCGGGCAGCGAGCTCACGCGAGACCTTCACGCGATACGGAAGCAACGAAAGCTGTTCCACGTCGAGGACCCGTGGCCGCTGGCGTACTGGACTGACCGGGTGGCCGTCGTCGACAAACACCCCGAGGCGCGGGTCTGGTTGCGGATGCAGCGTGAGCCGGCTGCGGTGCTGGAGCGTCCCGATCTGCCGAGCGATTTTGATGCGGCGCATTGGGGCACGCATCTGCGCGATGGCACGCGCCCTGAGCCGCGCTCCCGTGGTGCGCAGCTGCTCGTTCAGGGCGCCAGTCGTTTGGTCCTGCGCATCGATGCGCCGCGGCCGGGCATGCTCGTGGTGCTCGAAGGATACGCGCCCGGGTGGGAGGCCACGGTCGACGGCGATCCGACCGCGCTTGTGCGGGCCAACGTCATCTTCCGCGCGGTTCCGGTCGAAGCGGGGGTGCACCAAGTCGTGCTGTCGTATCACCCGCGAGGTGTCGTCCCTCTGTGGTGGTTGTGGGCGATGACCTGCATCGCGCTCGTGTTGGCCGGCGGTGTCACGCTGCGGCGGCACCTTCGCGCGAGCTCGGCGGAACTGCCGCACAAACTCCCCCGCTGAACGTCGGGGGCTACTGCGGGCCTCCAGAGCCAGCCGCTGGCGCAACGGCATAGGCGTGTCACGCTCAAGGTCGGGACTTTCATCCAGTACGGTGCTGGACGGCCCGCACGAAACAGCGGCCGCAATCGCGGTGGCGGAGGTACGACTATCTTGCTGCGACGCACATTGGTGGCGTTGGCGGGCTTGTGTGTTGTGGCGCTTGGCTGCGCCTCATCACTGCGCCGCGCTCCTAAAAACCGAACGACGATGGGAGAGCTTGCGGAGGCGGTGTCCGGACATGTTGTCTACAACCGGGAGTCGGGGTCCTCGTTCGTCGTTGCCGTTATCCCCGAGTTTCATCATCTGCCTCGTTGCCAAGATGAGGTCTACGCGACGCTCGAGGCGCTGCGTCCGGTCACGACGTTCGTCGCGGTCGAAGGCAAGGTTGGCGAGCTCAAGCACGACGAGATCCACGAACCGGTTCGTGTGCCCGGTTTGTCGCGGTCTGCTCTCGCGGAACTTGTGACGCAAGAGCCGGCGGTTCGCCGCGCCGTCGTGGCGGGTTGGCGCGCCGAAGGGATGTTCCCGGTCAGCGATCCGGGTGGTGTCCCGGTCCATGCCGCCGTGCTGTACGAAGCGGTCTACGGGGACGAGGTGCGCAGCCAGGGAATGGAGCGGTACGCGCTGTTTCTTCGCGCCAACCGCATGGCCGCGCGCTACCAGCGGGGCGCAGGGCCGCTACCTTGGACCACGGTCATCGCCAGTCGAAACCGGGTCTTCGTCGAAAAGCTACGTCACTACGGCGAGTACCTGGCGAGCCCTGGGCGCGACGTCGTGCCGTTCCCGATCGGTGCCGCCCACACCAACGACCTGACGCGACGTTTGCGCAGGTCGGGGATCTCCTACGCAATCGTTGTGAATCCTGCGTGTTTCACGCAACACCGTTAGCTCTTCTCCCGCCAGCTGGTCGTAAGCCGGCCAACGTCGGAGGGTCGTGCAGACGGGTGGCAGCCGGTGACACCCCGGGTGGGCGCGCCATCGGGATCTGCGGTCGGCAGCTGTGACGTGCTAGTCCGTGCGCTAGTGCTTCGGGTACTTGTTTGTAATTGCTTCACATAAGTCGGTTTTGAGGCCCGACTATTTTTTCGCGATTATTTTGCGCACACCCCGGAAAGCGAGGCGCATGCAGGGTCTGACTTGTCGGCGGCTGTGGGGGAAGTAGACCGGGGGACGAACTCCCGTGACGGTCGATGCGGTCGACCCGTACCATCACCCGGCTCTCTGCTTGTAAACGGTTTTACACGCAGAACTGTCGCCGAAAGAAAGCGAACGCGAACGCAATGAAGAAGTCGGTCATCACCAACACGCTCGCCGGTCTCGTTCTCATCCTGCCGCTTGGATGTGGCGGAGGCGGAGGCGACGACGAGATGCCGGACATGGACGACGCCGGGGATACGGGCGGCGAGTCGGGCGACGACGCCAACGTTGAGGAGTCGGGCGAGGACACCGACGGTGATGACGACGCGGACGAGGACGAGGGGACCGACGACTCGCCGATGGTCGAGGCGTGCGACGAGATGACGTTCACCAACGTCGTGGACGAAGCGAACTGTCCGCTCATCCAAGGCTTGGGCGTCGATCCGGAGCCCGCGGACAAGGTCGAGTTTTGCCGCCGCGCGTACATCGACTTGCTGGGTGAGGCACCCACGGGGGACGAGTACGAAGCCGCCTGCAAGTGGCGCACGACCGAGGAGATCGTCGACGCCTTCATGATCGACCCGCGTTTCGTCCAGCACAGCCAGCGCATGTGGGCGGACATCTTCCACTACACAAGCGACATCGTTCATCACCAGTACATCATCCAACTCGATGATCTGGTGCGTCAGTTGTACGTCGGTGAGATCAACTACGACACGTTCGTGGAACTGGCGTCCACGCATCCCGCGTTTCTTGGACGCTGGGACGGCAACGACTTGGTCGGGTTCAACTTCCAAGCATTCCTTGGCCGCGATGCGACGGGACCCGAACGGCTGGCGCTCGTGCCTCTGTTCGCGCTTTGGGAGGAGCGGGCAGTGCCGCACGCGATGCAGGCCGACGCGCAAAACGTCGTGCTCAACACGCTCAACTGCGCCGTGCCCAACGAGGCCAGTTGCTTCAGCGACTTCTGGGGCGAGCACACCGTGCTCATCACCCCGCCTGTGCCCGGCGATGTCGACCCCGACGGTCCGAACGTCATCGACCAAACCAGCCTGCTTCCCGCTCAGTGGGACAGCCTGCGAACCTTTGGTCGTCTGCTGACCGAGCAGCCGCAGTTTTACGAGGCGTATGTGGACCGTGCGTTCAAGCGCTACCTCGGCTACGACGGTGACACGATTCCCGAGGCCCGCCAGGCCCTTGTGGACATGATGGATGCCAACGGCGGCGACCTGCTCGCCATCGATCGAGAGATCATGACCTCCTCGCTCTACACGGCGACCAACGCGTGGGCCGAAGAGGAAAAAATCGACGCCATGGAGTACGACCCGGCTATCTGGCATGGCCCAGTAAAGCAGATGGATCCCGAGGACTGGTTGCGCTCCGCGGCGAAGTTGACCGGCGTTGACCTGGGCAGCTGCGACCATCGATTCCCGACGGTGCAGTCGGGTACTGGCGGGTTCCACCCCAACAACTACCCGGACATGGGCGGCGCGCCTGACTACGCGTTCCGCGACCGTGCCCAGCTGTTGGGCGGCTGTCCCGACCGCGTGACCTTGTTCCGTTCGGCGCGCACCGGCCTTATCGCCGCGCTCACCCAGGCGACCCTGACTGCGGAGTTGTGCGAAGCCGCGGACGAATCTTCACCGATCTATCCGCTTCAGTTTGCGATGGATGACGAGGACAAGTCGGACGAAGCGCTGACCACCGCTGCCAACCAAATCTGGTCGGCCGCCGTCATCCGGCAAATCCCAGAGGGTGCGGCTGACGCTCTGGAGGCCGGGGTCGAAGGGTGCCAGTCACTGACGAGTTGCGTTCCACAGCAGTTCGCGGTCGAGACCTGCCGCCTTACACTCAAAGCCACGGACTTCTTGTTCTACTAAGGGAATCGCTGGGGAGGACACACAATGGCGAGCATCACCACCAAGACCAATCGACGGACATTCATCAAGGCGGCCGGGGGCGTCGCTGCCGTGACCGCGGCAGCGCCTTTCGTCTGGATTCCCAAGATGAGCCGGGCCGGGCTGGATATCCCAGCCGATACGCGTAACAAGGTCATCCTGATCAACTTGGACGGCGGCGCGCGCTCTGTGCCCATGTTCAATGCCAACGTCGGCACCAAGTACAACCCGTTCATGAACGGGTCGGGCAGTACGGTGCATGGCGCCGCGGAAGGTGTGCCCGCAGGTGTCGAGTGGGGCGTGGGTGGCTTGTTCGACTCCGCGGCCTACACCGAAACGGTGACGGGCTTTGGCACGGCGATGCCTTCGTTGCCGATGATCGCCAACGAGATCGCCGTCATCGGCACCATCGACCACGTCCCGGACGACGGCATCGGCGAAGGCAATCACAACAACGCCCGCAACTGGATCGGTTCCGGTCGGGCGATGGGCGGTCCGGGCATCATGAGCCTGGTCTACTCGCACCATCAGAACTACACCAAAGGTGGTGCTGGCGCCGCGGTGTTCCCGCCCGTCACGATCGGAACGGCACCCGCGACGACGGTGCTCTCGGTCCCGGACGGCCCGATCTCCCCCGTGGAGGTGCCGTCGTTCCTGGAGTCCGAAGACCAAAGCGGCGACGACGCTGGCGAGCAGCCGCCATGGGCGCGCGCGATGGAGCAGGGGCTCGACGAGTACCTCGCCTCGTCGAGATCTGCGCGAGACCGGGCGCTCATTCGACGCATGTCGAACGGCAAGCAGGCGGTGGAGACCTTCAAGGACGTCTCCACGGATCCCGCGGTCAAGGTGGCCAGCGAACCCACGGCCGGCATCGATCTCACCAATGCGCAGCTTGAGACGATCCTCGGTAACTCGCAGGTTGGGCGCGACATCGCTTTGTCACTGCGGTTCCTACAGGCCGGGTCTTCGATGGTGACCGTGGGCCATACCGGTTGGGACACGCACTCGAACGAGACCGGGATGTACGTGACCCTGGCTAACCAGTTCGCCCGCATCATGGCG
>JAESSZ010000865.1 GCA_016763875.1 Nannocystaceae bacterium | reverse complement strand
ATAGCCGACAGACGAGCCAGTGCTGCCCCCCGCAACTCTGGGTTTTCCCCCGCGAACGCTAGCGCTTGGTTCGCGCGCCGCTGTGCTCGTTCGTGTAACCACCGGGCCTCGTCGGCTTGCGATAGATTGAGCAAGGCCGTCGCCTGCCCAAAGTCATCGTCGATACCTCGCGAACGCTCCAGCGCGGAGAAAAACCACTGCTCTGCGGCACGAACGTCCCCGCGATGGAACTCGAACGCCCCCTGACGGTTCTCATCGGCGGCGCGCTGGGCCGGGGGCGAGGCCGAGCCATCTCGTGGGCCACACCCGGCAACAAGGGCGAAGACTGCCGCTGCACATCGGAGACTGCTACCGCGTCGGGCCATCGACCAACGGCGTCCTGTTCTTGTCGTCGAGGTGGCGGCGAATCGGGAACACCTTCTTGGTCGCCCGTGTGATCTCGTCGAGGTCGTCGACGACGCGGTCCATCTTGGAGAGGACTGCCGACAGCTCGCGTGTCGTCTCGCCGAACGCCACCACCGCTTCGTCGAGGCTGCCCATCGCCTTGCTCGCGTCGTCCATCACGGGGTCCATCTTGCGGAATACGTCCCCGACTTCGCCGACAACGCCGCTCGTTTTTGCAAGGAGCTCGTTGGACGAGTCCAACATTGCGTCGCTCTTTTTTGCCAGCTTGCCACCTCGGGCGACGAGATTGTCGGCCTTCTTCAGGCTTCCCTCGACCCGCACCAAGGTGTCGATGAACTTGTTGTACAGCTCGGCATCGTCGCTGAGGAGTTTTCCGACGGTGCCCTCACCTCGGCGCAGCGAGGCGACGAGCAACGCAACGTCGACCAGCAGACTACGCACGGCGGCATCGGGCTGCGTGAGGTCGTCGGTCAGCGCGCGCGTGTTGGCAATGATGGCTTCAACATCGGCGAGCATCTTGTCGCCGGCGACGCTCGGGAGCAGGTCAGTGATCTTGTTCGGCTCCACCACGTCGAGCTCTGCGTTGGTTGCCAGCGGCGCTGCATCCGGCGAGCCTGGAGTGACGACCAGAGCGACCCCTCCTAGCATCGTGGAGAGCCCCAATGACATCTTGACGCGGACGACTGAGTCCGCGCGGATCCGCACAGCATGATCAGCGTTCACGCCTAGGGAGACGCGGACGCGATTGTCCTCGGTGATCTCCACCTGCTCGACGCGCCCGATCTCGATACCCAGCATTTCAACCGTCGCGCCGGGAGTGATGCCGTGGCCGTCTGACATGGTCACCGTATAGTAGTGATGGGAAGCGAACGTCCCGCGTGCGTGAGCAACGAACAGGAATCCAACAATCAGGGTGACCGTGGTCAGCACGAGCAGGGCGCCCGCCACCCATTCCGCACGACGAATTCGAAACGGGACTGCCATCAGGGGACCTTGGTACGGCCAGGCGTTGCCACTGCAGTGGGCAGCGCGGTGAACGGGCCGTCGAAGGTGATAGTAGCGCCCGAAAACCAGATTGCGCGCGTGGCGAGTCGTGAAGCGAGCTCGATGTCGTCATCGGCCATCAGGACGGTGGTCCGCGCGCTTTTGAGACGCGCGTGGATGCGCTCAATCGTCGCCCGTCCCTCGGGATGAAGGTAGGCGGCGGGGTCTTCCAGCAAGACAACGCTGGGCTCGGAGCCGAGCGCGCGCACGTAGGCGGCGCATTT
Source organism: Nannocystaceae bacterium (assembly GCA_016763875.1). Taxonomy (GTDB): domain Bacteria; phylum Myxococcota_A; class Polyangia; order Nannocystales; family Nannocystaceae; genus JAESSZ01. The sequence continues at coordinate 16,888 of JAESSZ010000865.1, read as the reverse complement.
TTGATACTCCGCGGGAATTATCGAGGCCAGGCTGTCGGCGAACTCGGTGACGCCCCCCTCCGCGAGCAAGGCTGACACGTTCCCGGTATCGCGGCAGTGGTAGCGCAGCGCGAGCTCGATGTTTTCGCGCACGGTCATGTTCGATAGCAGGCCGCCAGAAACCGAAACGTAACCGACACGTCTTCGCAGCTGGAGCAGCTGCTGTCGCGTCGCGGTGCCCACGTCCACTCCCTCAACGGTGACCGTGCCCGCCGCGGGAGATTCGAGGCCTCCGACGACTCGAATGATCTGCGTGAGACGTGTTTGCTGCTCGCCCAGCAGAGCCACCGACTCGCCCGCGTGCACAACGAGATCGAGGCCCGGGGTTTCCGGGTCGTCGCCACTCAGCACGAGCCCTTTGATCTCGAGGACCACGTCGGATGGAGGTGTCGTCACGGCGCGTTGGACTCCACTACAACACGATCCCACTACAACACGATTAAAGTGATGGCCATGTTGATCGCGGTGCAGTGAACCAGCGCTTCGACGAGCGCGCGCGTGGTGCGTCTCGGGATCTGGCTGATGTCCCGACGAACCGAAAGCCCGTGATAGCAAGAGACTGACGCGATAATGAGACCGAACGCTAAACTCTTGAGCGTTGCGATGGCGATGTCGGTCGGGGTGACATACGTGTAGAGCCTGGTCGCCAGGTGCGCGAGCGAGGGCCCAACCTCGAGGAAGTATGCCGCGGCGGCGCCGCTGGCCAACGTCGCTATGACGAACACGAGTGTGAGGCCCACGACCGCGGCGATGAGCCCGACGAAGCGGGGCAGCAGCAAGAACTTCGTGGGGTCGATCCCCAGAGTCTCGAGCGCCTCGACTTCGCCGCGCCAGCTCATGTAGCCGAGCTCCACCGTGACCGCCGAGCACGACCGCAACGCGACGATAATCGCGGTCATGAGAGGGGCGAGCTCGCGAACGAGGGCCGACGCAAGGATGCCTCCGAGCATGGCGGGGGTGTCGACCGCGGGGGCGAGGGTCGCCATCATCGCGATCCCGGTCATCGTCATGAGAGCGGCGATGAGGCCGACCAGCGGTACCGCGTCCCAGGCTGAGAAAATGATCTGGCGTGCGACCTGGGACCAAACGACGCGGGCGCCTTCCGCGGGGCGTCGCACCATCGCCCCGCACGTGATCACGCACAGCGTCGCGTAAGACACGATCCGGCTGACTTCGGTCATGGCAGACCGTCCGAGACCAGCGATCACGACGCGACAGTATATCTTCTGCTGAGCTTTTGTCCGCCTGGCGGCACTAGCAGCGCGGCGCGATGAACGAACCGTTCAACTCGGGTCCGCCCAGGGTCGGGTCGGGACTGCCGGTTCCAAACCCATGCAGCACGCCAGAGATGCACGACTCGTCGATGTTGAGGAGTTCGATAGAGCCGGCCAGGAACGGTTCACTGCCGTAGGAACCCGCGGCTCCAGCGTCGCCGCCTGCGAGCGCGGTGATGCTGCCGCGGACCTCTCCGTGACTGGCGAGGTCGATCACGCCGACCTCAACGAGCTCGGCGGGAATCTCGGCGGTGATGGCCCAACCGGTAGTATCGCAGTCCTCGGGGAACGGCACATCGTGCGCCCTAGTGCCGCACGACAACCCCAGTGAACTCCAGGTGAGAACCAGAGTGCCGTCCTCCAGGAGTTCTGCGCTTGCGCTGTGAATTGAAGGCTCTTGTGGGATGTCTTTCGGGGGCGCCACGCACTGCGCGGTGGCCTCGGCGGTGAGATTCGAGGGGCCGTCAATGCACTCCGCAGTGTCGCAAGCAATCGAGGTCATGCTTTGCACTCCAGCACCAAGGACAAGCGCGAATAACAGGGACCGTCGTCTCATGTCGAACACCTCACGGCTTGAAATCCGCCGTCGAACGGCCGGTCGCCAAACCCGGAGATCGACCCCGTGATGCAGTCTTCGGAGATCTCGAAGAGCTCGATTGTCGCATCCGCGGGGGCGAGCCCCACCGAGTTATTGGTGGGGGTCTCGTACTCGATGTGGGTTCGGCCGGCGAGGGAATGCAGCCCCTCTTCGGCGTCCTCGGCGAGCAGCCCGATACTCAGGCCGCGGCCATCCCCGCGATAGGGATGCTGAGCCGCCGCTTCTCCGCACGCCAGCGCTCGACTCGACAGCGTAAAGTACAAGCCGCCGAATCGCTCGGTGACGTGTGCGACCGAGAGGCCTGGGATTGGCTCAAGGCCGTCTGGCAGCGGTGCGCACATCGCGAGGGTTGTGCGGTCCTGATTGCCGGGCCCGTCCGGTTCGGGCTCGCCATCGCAGCCCCACAGACCCGCGCAGCACGCCAAGGCGGCCGCTTGCAGCCGATACAGTCGTATTGTCGTCACGGGCAGCACCATCCCCCAGCCCTCGGTGAGTTTCCGAGGAAACTTTGGGGGCGTCCGTGGATGATGGACCGCCAGCCAACCCCCAATCTGCGCCCGTGCTCCTTACGATTCCCATCACGCTCTCGCTCGCTCCCGTCCAGGTCGCGCCCCTTCCGCAGCTGCAGGAAGTGACGACGGTCCAGTTGCGCGTGACCGCGGACGAGGCGCACAAGGACCTGGCCTTGACCCTTGAGCGACGGCTTAGTGATCGCTTGCTGCAAGATGGGCATCGTGTCGTTCCGGAGGGGGCGGGAGCGAAGGCGACGGTGGTTGTTCTCGTCCACTTGGACGACGCGGGGGCGAGGGTCGAGACCCGAGGCATTGGCCGCCGAATCGAAACCGTGGCCGATGGCGATCCTGAAGTTGTGGCGCTGGAGGTTCAGCAGCTTACGACCTTTCTCGTGGACGAGGCTGAGCATGAGGCTGGGCACCGCGATGCGACCGGGGCGCCGCGCTCTATTGCGGTCCACCTCGACGGGGGCCCCAGTCTTGAGCCGGAGCTGCTCGCGCGGCTGCAAGTCGGGTTGCTCGACCGCGGCTTTGCGCTGACGCGGCGGCCCGTCGCCGATGACCTTCGGCTGTGTGTCGGGTTTGCGGACGAAGCGTGGCGGATTGATGTCGTTGGTGGGACGGAGTCTTGCACCGAGTCTGACCGCGGGCCTCGGCCTGCGACCCTCGACTTCGGGGGCGCCCAATTGCCCGACGGTGTGTTGCTCGACGGTGAGTTGCTCGACCGTGCGAGCGCCGTGCTTGGTCGTACGACCCGCGACTCAACCGAGCCGGCACCACCTCAGGATTCGGAACCCGGACCCGAACTTACACCGGTTGTGCCGCTAACCGAGACGGACCAGTCCGAAGAAAAGCAGGATCCGAAGAAGTCGTTGAGCGTCACGTTGACCGCGGCCGGCGTGTTTGTCGCCCGTGCGGGGGGCGTGGACGGTGGCGCAGGCGTGCGACTTCGCTTTGGTCAGTCGCACGGGGTGGGGGGCGCCATCGAGGTGGGCGTCGTCCCCGCGTTCAGCGGCGCGGTCCGTGTGGTGGAGACGACACCGGCTGCGTCGGTGGACTGGCGGATCGGGGTGGGCGAGCGCGGCTGGGTTTCGCTCGGCGTCTTTGGTGGTGTTCATGTGCATCAGTACTTCCCGCGCGACGCGGACGGGGCGCGCGGACAACGGCTTGGGCCTCGTTACGGCGGGGCGGTACGCGTAGCACTCCAGCGTAGGCGAGGGCTCGTCGTGTTCGGCGGCGCCAAGGCGGGGGTGTCGGGTGGCGGCTGGTTTCACGTCCGCGATGGTCGGACGGTGTGGCGTCGGTCGCGGGTGTTTGTTGGTCTCCAAGCGGGTCTAGGTTGGGACTTTGCCGTGCGAGGTCGACGATGAGTGAGAGGGTTGAGACGATGGAGGGCGTCGCGACAGACGATCTCGCGGATGTGATCGACCGGCTGTATCGGCGCCACCACCGTGGGGTGTTCCATGTTGCGCTGCGGTATGGGGTGGGCGACGAGGCGTGGGCGGAAGACATTGTCCAGGATGTTTTCGCCGCCCTGATGGACAACCTCCCGCGGCTGGCCGACCACGAGCACCTCGACGGGTGGCTGTATCGGGTCACCACCAATCGTTGCCTTCGCCGACTGAAACGCGACAAATTCCTGCATCGAGGACCTGTGCGACGGTTCCTCGCGGCGCAAACGGACCGCGAGGACGTGTTGGAGGGGCAAGTCTTTGCTCGCAGTGACCTCGAGCGGACGCGGCTGGCCCTGGCCCAGTTGCCGCCGCGCGAGCGGGTCGTGGTGTGCATGTGCCATCTGGATGGAAAGTCCCAGCGCGAAGTCTGCGAGGCGCTGAGTCTGTCCAAGGGCTACGTCTCCAAGCTCTTGGCGCGTGGCATCGCGCGACTGCAGGAGGCGCTCGATGACTGACCGGACCAAGTCCGCGCCCGCGTCTGGCAAGGACGCCATCGAACGGCTTCGGGAGCTGGACCGTGCCACACGGCGGCGCGGGGTCTCTGCTGCGAGCGGCGATCGTGTACGGCGAGCGCTGCGAAAACGGGCGGTTGAACAGCCGTTTTTTGCGCGCTTGAGGTGGTGGCCCGTGGTGGGCTTTGCCGCGGGAGCAGCCGTGACGGCGATGCTCGTGGGCGGTGTCCTCGGGCCGCGCACGGGAACCGAGCGCGACATCCCGCGGTCCGAGTCGCTGGCGTCGCACGAGGCCGAGCGAGAGACGGAGCCTCAGCGAGAGACAGAGCCTCAGCGAGAGACGGAGCCGCAGCAGGCGTCCAAGGCTGCCTCGGAACCGCTCGATGACCCTCCTGCGTGTTCGGCATGGCAGGAGGGTCCAGCAACCCTTGACGCCGACCAGTGTCAGCAAGGCAGAGGTCTGAAGGTCAGTGCGTTGATGCCCTCGAACTTCGAGTTTGGCACTGACATTGTCACGTTGCGCTCAGGCGCTTTGGTCTTTGACGTCCAGCCGCGTGCAGACCACCCCTTGCATGTCGTTGCCGGGGGTGTCGATATCGAGGTCGTCGGCACGCGTTTTGTCGTCCATCGACAAGCGGGGGAGGGGGCCGTGTCGGTGCTCGAAGGTCACGTTCGTGTGCACACCAGCGACGACGTCGTGCATGACCCACGTGTCGGAGAGCGGCTCTCGTGGCCCATTGCTGACCCGACGGCGGTAGCGGTCCCATCACCGCGGCCGCCGAAGTCTCGCTTTGCGGCTCGTGCCGTGGCGGGTGTCGAGGCCTCCACCCACGATGCCGATTTCGCTGAACTCGTGGAAGAGGTCGCGCAGTTACGCCGTCGTGGCGCGTATCGGCCTGCGATCACGTTGCTGCGCAGCGGGTTGACGCGTGGTTGGAGTCTCCGGTCCCGCGAGCTTCTCTCCTACGAGATAGGCACTATCTTGGAACGCCAACTCTCCGATGTGCCGGGCGCATGCGCCCATTGGGCCAAACACATCATTGGCTTTCCCAAGGGGCGTTATGTGGCGATGGTGACCCGCACCATGGGTCGACTCGGTTGTGACTGACGAGACTCGGCAAGATACGGAGGTCAGGCCTGAGTCACTTCGGGGGCGTGCTCGGCGAGCGAGTTGAAAAAATCCTCCGCCTCCTGGTCCATCGGGAACATCAGCTCCAGGCGCAGTTCACCGATGGTGATTTCCCGCGCGGTCTCGAAGCGCATGACGCTCGTGAACGTACGAATGATTCGGCCGTCCACGCGAAAGTTCATGCCGACGACCGGGGAGCCCGGCCCCGAGCTTCCTGAGGGCCGCTGTATTCCGCTCAGATGTCCGAGCGCTCGTTCCGTGAGCGCCGCGAGTCGGGGATCGCGAGTTCGCATGGCGTCGTGACGCATTCTATCGACCACGAAGAACGCCACCTCTTCCCAGTTTTCTAGGAACGCGCGACCCGTTGTCGGCGAAAGGAACTGGTCAATGCTTTGCTCCGGCGTCAAGGCTTCAGGCCCGGGAAAAACGCGCGGGAGGCTCGGTTCGTCATCACGACCCTTCCGAGCGCATCCAGTGCGCTTCCCGGAAAGGGGTCGTGGCGGCCCAAGATAGCGTCGATCGCCATCCGAAATGGGCGAAGATACGCATCGCCAAGGTCCCGCTCCTGGAACGCGGGTTGCAGTCCGGCCAGTTCCAGCAAGACGTTCCGGTCCCGAATCGGCAGGTTCATGCACTCGGAGAGACGCAGCACCAATCCCTGACCGGGACGAGACCGGCCCGTCTCGATGAACGAGATATGTCGCGCGCTTGAACCTGCACGGACCGCGAGTTCAAGCTGCGTCAGTCCTCGTTGCTTCCGCCACAGTCGGAGTTCTTGCCCAAACGAAGTCAGTTCTTGCATCGTCGCTCTCACCAACAGTATGCGGCTGCTCGGGTCTCGTCACGATATCGCTACGCAGACCTGCGGGCCTCGTGAAGCGATGATGCCCGGCTGTTGTGGCGAGACGCGGCGTACTCACCAAGACTGTCGCGAAGGGGACTCAGTGCCCGATTAATCGACATCCGAATCAGAGGCGTGAGCACCACTGCGAGCCCCACGATCTCGATCTCAATGCGGACCTCCGCTCGGCAACGTGTCGCCCCCATCGGCGTGACGGCCCAGTGAGACCCACCGTGCTTCATGAAGCCCGGCAGTCCCTCGATACCCTGGTACGTCAGCTTCATCGCGTCGCGGTCGAATACCGTCAGCCGCTCCAGGATTCTCCCTGGCTTGAACGGCCACGTCGCGGAAACCACGCAGGTCCGGATACTGCCGACGCCAAGTTCCCCCTCCAGGGTTGAGTCCGTGATGCCCGGCGCCCAGCGTGCGACGTCCCCAAATCGCTCACCCAACGCCCACCACACATCGGCGGCCGGTAGATCGAACTCCATCTGTTGGTGTATCTGCATGGGATCCAGCGTAGGAGCCGGACAATGGCGGGGCCATTACCGAAAACGGAAGGAGGGAGAGTTTTCTTGGGTTGATGGGCGGTACTGAGCACGTTGAGCCGTTTCTATCGGTGTCTCAGGGGGAAATACCCGAACTGAATCCCTAAGACAGCGCTGACACCGTCATACGAGTCGCGCACGACCGTGTCGAAGCCGGGCATCGCTGTGTAGTGCACGCCAAAGTACGGCGCGACCCATGGCGTGCGGCGCAGGGCGAACGCGGCGCGCACGCCAGCGTCGAGCGCGAAACCAGCGGGGTCACTGTCCCGGCCGTCGAGCAGCTCGTCTTCCCATTCGCTCACTCGGCGCCCATCCGGCGTTTTGCGGTCCTCGCCGCTCAAGTAAAACCCAAAACCCGCGTAGCCAAGGGTGACGGGGAACTCAAGCGTCAACCAGGGAACACGGGGGATCTCGATGATCGGCGCAATGAGCAATCCGACGACCGTGCCGTCGCTGCGCAGCTTGAGTGTGTCCTGGCCTTTGTACGTTCGACCATCCGGGAGTTGGACGCGAAACGTGGCTGGGTTGATCGGCCCCGGCCGCGCGAATCCGCCGATTCCGAGTTTGAGCCGGCGCCAAAGAATCGCGCCCGCTTGAAACCCTGGCCCGTGACTGACGTGTCCGGCCAAGCCCATCACCCGCCAGTCGACGCCGATGAAACCTCCGATCTTGGTCTTGGTGCGGGTTTGCGTGTCGGACGGGGGCGAGTCCGGGGGGGGAGCGAGCGCGAGCTGCAACGCGGTCGAAATGGATATGAAGCTGAACATCGCTGTGTCTTCTCCTGCTTCCTAAAACGTGCGCCAGCGACGCGCATTGGCGCCCAAGGTGAGGCGCACCCCGGTGGTGCCGCGGACCAAGAACTTGCCCGCGTCTCCGTTGGATCCGAAAATGCCGCCCGCTTGTGCATCGGCGAACCACTGCAGGCGATCATTGAGCGGGACGATGAGCCCGGTGACGATGAGACCGCCGACTTTGTCGTTGTCGATCTGCGGCGAGACTTGGAGCGACACCGGCAGGATGACGCCCAACTTCACCGTGACGCGCTCGTGCAGATGCGCGTACGACCACACGGCGGTGTCCAAAGCGACTGCCCACGACGTGTCATACGGGGCTCCGTCAGGGTCAAAGCTTCTAACGCGGCGCAGGCCCGGCGTGAGCCCGAACGCCATAGCGAATCTGTCGGAGGCGAGGAACGGAAACAACCACGGTAATCGGCCATCGAAATATGCCGTGCGCTTGACCGCGTAGCCCGCAATGAACGCTCCGATGCCGTAGCCGCCCTCGACGCTGATGCCGGCCGTAGTCTGGTTGCGAAAGCGAAACCGGTAGGTGCCACGGCCGCCGTATTCGAAGTTGGATGCGCGCGCGGCGAGCGACAGCGCGTGCGCGGTTTCGCGGGGCTCGCCGTGCGCGGTCTGTGGCGCTCGGGCACGCGCGAGAACTGGAGCGGCGAACACGGTCGCCGCGCAACAAAGACACAGGAGCCTCATTCCGTGAGCTTGACTCTCGCCCTGTCATGAGGAAAATGAATGTTGGGCATGGTCAACATGACGGATATTGCTGGGCTGGATCTCAACCTACTGACCGCGCTGGACGTACTGCTGGCGGAGCGGAGCGTCACGGTAGCGGCCGACCGATTGGGCGTGACGCAGTCCGCGATGAGCCACAAACTCCGCCGCTTGCGCGCCCAACTCAATGACCCGCTGTTTGTTGCCGGGCGCGATGGTTTTGTCCCGATGCAGCGCGCCGAGGCGATGGCGGTCCCATTGCGTGAGGCGTTACACAACCTCCACAACGCCGTGTGCGGCCAGCCTTCGTTCGATCCGGCGACAGCCAAGCGTCGGTTCGTGTTGGCGGCGCCCGACTACTTCGAGTTCGTCCTGCTACCGACGATGCTCTCAGTTCTTCGGGATGAGGCGCCCGGGATCGAGCTGTCGGTGGCCCCTCGACGTGGGGACGTGTCGGAACGAATGCAGCGGGGTGAGGTCGACGTCGTGTTTGGGCCCGTGATCGCTGAGCACGCGGGGATTCGGCGAACGAAACTCGCCACCGAAGGATTCTTGGTGATGGCGCGCAAGGGGCACCCGCTGTTCAAGAAAAAACTCACCTTGGAGCGCTACCTCGCGGCCTCGCACATCCTGATAAGCCCAGGCGGTCAACCCGGTGGGCAGGTCGATGCCGCGCTTGCCAAGACGGGGCGTCGGCGGCACGTGGCGGTGCAGGTCGCGAGCTTCAGTGCCGCGCCCTTGCTTGCAGCGCAGAGCGAGCTGCTGCTCACGGGGCCGACGGGCCTCGCCATCGCAGCGCGGCGCTACGTTGAGTTGGAAGTGGCGGATGTGCCCGTCAAGTTGGAGAAGCTGCCGTCATTCATGGGGTGGCACGCGAGGTTCGACGCCGATCCCGGGCACCAGTGGCTGCGCTTGCTCGCCAAACGTTTCTCCAGGGCGGCTGAGCTTGCCCGCGAGCGGTGAAGGGCCACTTGAGGCGCGCGGCGAGGCGCTGAGCCAAGTGAATATGAGGGTGAAGCTCATCACCACCAGAGATCCCCATGCGAGCCCGGGCTGGCCCCGTGCAAACCCGAGGTAGATGAACGGGAGGTACGACGCTCCCAGGAGCATCGCGCCCGGCAGCGGTCGCCCGCTCGCCAGGAGCGCAGCTGCGATGAGGTGGACCACGCCCGTGCACCGCAACACGAGGTACGGAATCTCGAGGTCCGCCGCCCCAGTGCGTTCGGCGTTGATCCCGTAGACCTTCGCAAAGCCGCTGCCGAGAGCAAAGACTGTCAGTACCCATCTGAGAATCACGCCGATCATCGTCGACGGGTAGTGTTTCTGATCGTGGGCGGGGCGGCCATTCCCACCTTGGGAAGGAACTCTACTCGGCCGCCTGCTGGCGGAACCATCGGTCGGTTGCGTCGTCGGCGGGGTAGACCAGTTCCACGCGGATCTCGGACATCGTGACGTCCAGCGCTCGGTCGAATCGCAGAACCGTGGCCACGGTATTGAGCGTATGGCCGTCGACCGTCATCGACGAGGACAGCGCGACCGAAGCCGGGAGTTCTGGCGGCTCAGTCAGCCCGTCGGCGTTGCTTTGAGCCCGCTGCAGTAGACCTTGCAGCGCGGGGTGGGGGTGGTGGTGCAGCTCGTGTCGCAGCACCCCAATCGCGTTGAAGGTTGCGCGCGCGCGGGCCTGTGCGTCGGCGTGCTCGCCCCCTGTGCACCACAGGTCGATGAGTTGCTCGGGTTCCAACTCGGTGAGGCCGGGCATCACCCGCTCGGCGGCCCGGTTGCTCCCCAAAAATCGCATGCCCGGGCCGATAGCCCATGCGGGGAATGGTTCATGGTTGGCGAGCACCATGTCGAGCACGCGCCGGATCGGGGCCATGTGGGCATCGTCGATCTCACCCACCTCGTAGGCCGCGGGGAGTCCAGCCGCCACACACACCTCGTTCGTCTCTCGCAGCGTCAGGCTGAGCGCCCGTGCGAGCCGCATCACGACGTCGCGGCCCGGACGTGCTCGCCCGGTCTCCAGGAAGCTCACGTAGCGCGCGGTTGTGCCTGCCTCGAGCGAGAGCGCCAGCTGGCTGAGCCCCCGGCGGCGCCGCCAAACTCGCAACAGTGCTCCGAAGGGCCCGCCCCCCACCGCGCTCTCACTGGGTTGTTCGCGCACGCCAAGGCAAGCTAGCGCAGATCCGAGTGGGGCGCCGTGCCGGTCGAGATCGATGTGGGCGAACAGGTTGACGTTGTTGTTTGTGGCCGGCCGACCAGGCAGTCGGCCTGTACCGCTCCCGCCAACCGCCCGCGAACGCACGCTATTTCGTCGCCAGGTCGCAGTATTCAACCTGGGTTGAAACAAGTCCGAGACTCAGGTGGTCTCTTGGTCCCATGGGTCGTCTCCGCCGTTTCTTCACCGTGCGTTCAACGCTGGCTACTTCAGTCGCGCTGTCAGTTGCCGTCAGTGTGTCGTGTGCTTCGGGTCGGCGAACGACCGCGCCCCCCGAGGTCCTCACCGATGCCTCGCCCTCTGCCGCGCCCGTGGACGAGGCGCTGCGCGAGCGGCTCGCACGTTTGTCCGAACGGCTCGAAGCCGCGCGTGTCGAGCATCACGTCCCAGGGATGGCGTTCGCGCTGGTCAAGGATGACCAGATTGTGTTCGCTCGCGGGTTTGGCTACGCCGAGCTGTCGGGGAAACGCGCCGCTGACAAGCACACGTTGTTTGCTATCGGCTCTTCGAGCAAGGCGTTCACGTCCGCACTGGTGGGAACGTTTGTCGACGACGGCAAGCTCGCGTGGGATGACCCCATCGAGACCCACATCCCCGAGCTGACGCTCGCCGTGCGAAGGACCGATCGCAAACCGACGCTGCGCGATGCGATGTGCCATCGCACGGGCTTCACGCGGATGGGCGTGCTGTGGGCGGGCGGCGGTGTGAGCCGCAAAGAGATGTTTGCGACCGCGAGCAAGGCGGAACCCTGGGCCGACTACGGCAAGACGTTCCTCTACAACAACGTCGTGTACGCGACCGGAGGCGAGGCCGCGGCCCGAGTCGGCGGAAAGTCCTGGGATGCTCTGATCGCCGAACGGCTGTTTGAGCCCCTGGGCATGACCGCGTCCAGTACGTCTGCGACGGTTGCCAGGGACGACTCCCGACAGGCCCAAGGCTACCACTACGACCAAGCGACACAGACCTTCGAGCCGGTGCCGATGAGAAACCTCGATGTGATCGGCCCTGCGGGATCGATCAACTCGAATGTCGTGGACATGGGGCAGTGGCTCCGCATGCTCCTGGCTCACGGCGAGATCGACGGGCGACGCGTGATCTCCGAGGCGCGCCTCGAGGACACCTGGACCCCGCAGATCGATGTCGGCGGCGGGGCCAAATACGGCCTTGGGTGGTTTGTGAGGGACTGGAACGGGCACCGCGTTGTCGAACACGGCGGCAATATCGATGGCTACGCCGCGGCGGTGGGCCTGATGCCCGACGATGACCTTGGCTTTGTGCTGCTCACCAACGTCAGCGCCACGGCGATGCAGTCCACCGTGCGCAGCATCGTGTGGGAGTCGATGCTCGCCCCGTTGATTCCCCCGGAGCTCGATGAGCCCGCGGTGGATCTTGCGCCCTTTATCGGGAGTTACGTCGCGAACTTCGGGCCGTGGGACGACGCGCGGTTCGTCGTGACGGCCCAGGGCGGCAAGATGTTCGTCGATGTGCCCTCGCAGATGAACTACGAGCTGACGGCCCCGGACGGCGACGGTCGCTGGAAGTTCGCCATGGCCCCGCAGATCGCCGCTTCCTTCGAGACGGCCGCGGACGGAAAGGCGAACCTGTTGCGTCTCCATCAAGGTGGCATCGACTTCGAGATGCCGCGCGAAGGTTGGACCGCTCCCGCAGAGATCGACCTCGAAGCCCTTCGTGGCCACCTTGGCCGGTTCGCCGCCAGCGACGGAAAAACGAGTGCGACCGTCGTTGTGGTCGGCAATCGGCTCGCCGTCGATATCCCGGGCCAGATGGTGTTCGAGCTGCACAAGCCGGACGCAGACGGGAAGTGGCGTTTCCGGATCAAGAGCGATATCGCGGTTTCCTTCGAGCATGGCACTCGCAAAGACCGCGACAAGATCGTCGGGCTGGTCCTGCACCAAGGAGGCGACGAGACCCGCATGGCGCACAAGGCCGACGGCCCCAAGCTGCCCACCGTGGCGCAACTGGCCAAGCTGCGTGGCGCCGAGCAACGTGAAGCTGCGATCGGCACCCTCGGTCTGATGGAGGCCACGGGTACGATTCACTTTGTACAGGCGGGCGTTGAGGGGAAGGTCCGGATCTTCTTCGACGGGGAACGGTTTCGCACCGAGATCGACCTTGGTCGGTTCGGAAGCGTCGTCAACGTCGACAACGGCAAGCGGAGTTGGACGGAGGGGACGTTGGTGCCGACGCTCGAGCTTCACGGCGATCTTCGGGACCAAAACCGGCGCTCGCACCCGCTGGCGTTGGCTCGCGCGTGGTCCAAGAGCTTTTCGGAGGTCGAGGTTACGGGTGAAGCCGAGGTCGAGGGCGAACGAAGGCTTCGCCTAACGCTTCGCTCGGGTGAACTTCCGATGATGGAGGCGCTGGTCGACCCAAAGACCGGGGATGTGGTGCGCATCAAAACGCAGCTACTGCTGCCCTCAGCCGGGCGTATGCCTACGAAGTCGGCGCTTAGCGACTATCGCATCGTCGCTGGACTACGGTTGCCGTTCCACATGGAGAACGAGGACCAGGCTTCCGGTCGCGTGGTGATGACCATGACGCGCATTGAAGCGAGCACCGCGGACGCGGCGGCACTGTTCCCGGCTGTCCCTCCGGATCCTGCCAAGTAGCCGCTCCGGGAACGGCCCACGGTTGCCCGAGCGGCGCCGCGGGCCCTCGCGAAGAAAAATCCGCCAGGGGGCAATCACTCCCGCCCCCATCGGCAACTCCAGGTTAACAGCTTGGACGTCTCAACACCGACAATAGGATGGGTCACGATCGGCACCGGCTCGTTGCACCGGTTTCGAATGCGCGCGGTGAAGCTATCGATCGCGCTCGAAGTGGATGACCCGGTCGTGCTCCAACTGCGCCTCGAAGTGGACGACCCCGTCGTCGTGCAGTTCAAACTCGCGGTGGATGACGCCGCCCAGGAGGGACGATAAGCGCATGCCAGTGCTATTTGTCGCCGTAGGTCAGCCGCTGATCGGGGCTGTGCGCACGATCCAGGGGCCATGGTCAGGCAAGTCCGCGGAGATTCGTTTCTTCCAGTGGCGGGACGACGTTTGGCACGCCTTGCCCGATCCGGTGCATGTGACGCTGCACGAGGACGACACGCGGTTCGAGCTTGCGACCGAGGACTTGCTTCAACCGCAGGAGATGCAGACGCAGGTCCGCTATGAGCTGTGGTTCGCGGACAAGCAACATGCGACGAGCCGAGAGCCGATCATCGTCTATCGTCGCCGGGTCGAGGTCCATGGGGTCGACGCTGACGGTGCACCCGTGTGCAACGCCTTCGCGCGGTTGCGGGTCACGGTCGACAACGATTTTGTCGCGACGGGGAAAGCGTTCAATCCGCACTTCACACGCCACCCTGACGGCGCGCACGAGTACGAGCAAAGCACGGGCGACAGCGGAATCGCGGTGTTTGAAGATCTTCCTCCTGGCGCCATCGTGACTGCTTGGGCGCCGCCGTACCGCATCGCGGAGGACCAAGGGTGGCTCGAAGGTCAAGGGTTCAGCGCGTCCGGTCCCTTGCGCAAGTCCCCGCTCGCTGACCGGCCGATTCTGGCGAGGCTCGTGTCACCGGTCGCGGGGCAACGCACGCAATGGGTCAACCTCGACCCGAACCAGGAACCGGCGGAGGCTAACGCGGGCGAGATGATCGATGTCGTCGTTCAAGCGCGAGGCGCCGATGACGATGGGCTGGCGGGCGATCGAGTATTTCTCAAGGTCGAGGCGGCCGAAGGCAACAGCCCGCGCACTGGTGACCCGCGCCCGTCGGTGGGCGAGGAGGCGTTGGGGACCGAAGCATGCGTCAAATATCAGGAGATTCCTGCAGACGGCGGCAGTGTGACGTTCCAAGTCTGCGTAGGCGTCGCTGGGGGGGATGAGTTCACATTGAGTGTCGGGGGTACACCTGATTGTGCCGATGAGACCATCAACGTTGTCACTTGGAGGAAGATCTTCGCCCGCGTGATCGCACCCAGTGGCATTCCAGCGCTCGCGATCCCCGACGACGTCAAGAGCGGCATGAAGGCGATCTTTGAGCGAGGGTTTATCGAGATCGAGTTTCGCGCGGGGGCGTTTTCCGCCGCGCAGGCCCCCTCTCATGTCAATCTTCGCGAACCCGCGTACACCCAGGTGCCCGCGGTGCTTTCCCTGGATCCCCAGCAAGACAACCTCGTGTACACCACCGACACGGCGGCGATTTTCTACAGTCACCACTACGCGAACGAGGATCAGTATCCCCCGACGATTTTCATCGCCACGGCAGCCCACGCGATCCTGCAAGCAAGGCCGGAGAGGTTCTTCTTCAACGGGTCGTCTCGTTCGGAGGTCAGAATCAGCAACAAACTGAACTTCCTACTGCCAGAGCCGGTTGGTGTCTTGTCCAACATATACTCGGGCAATCCCGACTACGGCGGAAATACCTGGACGGGAACGGACAACGAGGAGCACCCGGTCACCGACGCCCACATTCTGGTTCAGTGTGGCGAATCGCGGTGGCAGAGGAAGAAGCGTCGACCCAGGAGGTTTAAGTTCACGCTCCCGAGCGACTCGGACCACGCGCTAAAATCACCGGATGAGCGTGGGGGCAGCAATGTGTCTGTGGCGTTGCAAACCTATAAGTCCGAATTTGGCGGATCCGTGGGTCGTTGGTTCTGGGCCAGGATGAGTTCAAACGACTCCATGAGCATCTACACGCTCGCGCACGAGCTGGGCCATTCGCTTGGCCTGGTCGTTGAGAAGCCCGCCCAGGATGGTCTCAGCGACAAGCCGGACAACGTGCATGTCTATGACTACACTGGAAAACACTGCTCGTACGGCGCTGTGTACTCGGACCACGATAAAGACGAGCGCGGAGCCACCGACTGGCAGGAGGTCGTCAGGAACGGTCATCAGGGCATCTGTCTCATGTTCAGCCCGCTGGGGGCCAAGTCGCAGCTCAAGAACATCAACTTGTGCCCAGTGTGTATTGCACACCTTCGGGCGTACGACGTGCGCAAGACGTTCCGGTAATGCCGAGGTTCCCAGACATCCCGCAGTCCGAGTTTTGGACGCCCGAGCATCCAGGGCTGGATCGAGTCGTCGGCGATATGCTTGCGGCCGGCGTCGAAGCCACAACCCTTTTCTGCCCCGAGCACGCGCATCCCGGTCGCGTCCCCATGTTGCCGCTTCTTGTCAGCCGCGCTCAGCCGCTCAGCCGGAAAAATCGCTCCGACTTCCACGAGGAGGCAGTCCTTACCGCAGTGGGCGTGGAGGACCAACGGATGTTCGCCGCCCCCTTGCTCCGTCCGCCCTCGGAGGTCGCTGAGGAGGACGATGAACCGTACGATCCCCCAAGCGGCATGAGCGGAGTCGGCCTGTCGGTGGATGCGCAAGAGCGACTGCAACTGCCCGACGATCCTGCGAGCTACGTGCTCCGAGTGCTGACCCGGGAACAAAGATCCAATCCCGTCCGCGTCGAGGTCGTGCCGGATCCCCAGCGTTTCGCAGACCCGTCCGTCACTCGGCTGCGCAAGGCGCATCGCGACGAGACTGGCTTGCATGCGGTCTGGCCGACGCTCCGGGCGGGGGTTTCCTACGCAACGGATGCCTCGACAACGATTCCCGCCGCACAGGCGATTGTGCTGGCCGCGCAATCCGCGTTGTTTGTCTCGGAAAGCACCCGGTGGATCTTGCGCGGAGCGTTTCGCCTCCCCGTCGAACCGAGGAATGTCGTCCCGCCAGATCAAACCGACAACCCCGCGTATCTGGGGGCGACCGCGGTGGTGCCGATCCATCTCCTGCTCTTGGGCAGCGAGTTCCGAGGGCCACAGAGCCTCACGCTGTACGTACCCGGCTTCGCATCCACGCTGGCCGATGAGCGCACGGTGGTCGGAAAGTTCGCGATCGACCTGCTGTCGATGCCGCAAATCGCCCGGAGACTCCAGACGCATTTCATCTACGCGCTGGCGGGGTCAGTCATCTCGGACCCGTGCCTCAGCGCACTGGTCCCCGAGGTGTCGAGTTGAACGCCCGGGGCCGGATACAATGAAGCGTCGTGGTCAGCGCTTGGCTTCGAGTTCTGCCCACCGATCGGTGAGCGAGGCAGACAACTCGCGAGCTGTCTCCAACGTTGCGGCGACCGTGCGCGCGCGGCCGGGATCGCCCGAATAGGTCTCAGGGTCGGCAAGCGCCGCCTCAAGCGAAGTGACGTCCGCATCCGCGGCTTCGATCTTCGGCTCGATCGCCTCAAGTTCGAGTCGTTCGGCGTACTTCAGTCCCTTGCCCGCGGTGTTCTTAGTGCGCGCGGGCGCTTCTGACTTTGCTGCGGCT
>JAESSZ010000864.1 GCA_016763875.1 Nannocystaceae bacterium | reverse complement strand
CAGCCCACCAGTGCAACCGCTGCAAGCGCGGTGATGGCATCCTTCAGCCCCATTGCTCGTCCCACGCACACTAGTTGCGGTGGGAAGCTCCGCGTCCCACCACGATGTCGATTTATTTCGTGGCGCACCGCGCGGTCGAAAACCGGGGGGGCGTGACTACAGTGTGGGCAGCCGGGGATTCACCCCATCGTGGTAATGTCCGTATCACGGTGGGGGACCCGCGGACGGATGCGCAGTTGCTGCAATCGTGGTGCGCAGGCGATCAGGCGGCCGGCCAGAGCCTCGTTCGCCGCCACTACGCCTCTGTGCTGCGCTACTTCGAGTTGAACGCGAGTTGGGCGGCCGAGGACCTTACCCAGCGTACCTTTATGGCGTGTGTGGAGCGGGCGTCCCAGGTTCGCGACGGCTCTGCATTTCGCGC
The DNA here is from genome assembly GCA_016763875.1 of Nannocystaceae bacterium. Lineage (GTDB taxonomy): Bacteria > Myxococcota_A > Polyangia > Nannocystales > Nannocystaceae > JAESSZ01. The sequence goes on along the minus strand of JAESSZ010000864.1, from coordinate 8,775 downwards.
GTACGTCATGGGGATCGCCCGGCGGCAACTCGCCATGCACCTGCGTGCATTGTCCCGTCGCGATCCGTTCGACGACTTTTCGGACGAGCCGCCGCGCACCCAGCTCTCGACGCTCGTGGCACGCAACCACGAACAGTTCCTGGCTCTGCGCGCGCTGGCGAGTCTCCCGCGTCGACCACAACTATTGCTCGTGTTGTTTTATTGGGAGCAACTGCAGGGACCTGAACTCGCGGCGTCGTTTGGTGTTCCGCCGAGCACGATCAGAAGCCAGCTTGCGCGCGCCCGCACGCTGTTGCGGAAGCGGATGGCCTCGCTCGCTGGCAAGGGCGTTAGGGTCTACGCCGATGAGGAACGCCTCGCACAACTGCTGGTCTCCGTGTTGGGCTCGGCGACGGTGCCGCCGGTGCTCGGCGCGGTACGGGGGACGTAGCGCGTGGCGGTGAAAGCGGTTGAGCGTGAGTCCGTGCCCGGTGCATTGCCGCCTGGCAGTGCCCTGGGCCGATACCAGATCATCAAACGTCTGGCGATGGGCGGCATGGCGGAGCTGTACCTCGCCCGGCAAACCGGCGACGGTGGCTACGAGAAAATCGTGGCGCTCAAGCGCGTACTTCCGCACCTGACGGAGGACATCAGCTTCGTGCACATGTTCCTCAACGAGGCGAAGCTCGCCGCGGGGCTGTCGCACTCCAATATCGCGCATGTGATGGACTTCGGCTCGGAGGGCGGGGAGCACTTCATGGTGATGGAGTACGTCCACGGTCGCAGCGTGCAGGACATCCTGAGGGCTGGGGCTCGCCATGGCGGTACGCCGAGAACCGTCGCGTTGACGATCGTGCACGAGGTCGCGGCCGCCCTGCACTACGCGCACGAGTGTGCGGGCGTGGACGGGCGTCCGCTGGGATTGGTGCACCGCGATGTTTCGCCGTCGAACGTTTTGGTGAGCTTCGAAGGCGACGTCAAACTGGTCGACTTCGGGATCGCCAAGGCGACGGCGCACACCCGCGTGACGCGGTCGGGGGCGATCAAAGGCAAGCTCGCCTATATGGCGCCCGAGCAAGTGCGTGGCGAACAAGTGGACCGCCGTGCGGATGTCTTCTCGCTTGCGGTCGTGGCTTACGAGCTGTGTACCGGGCGACGATGTTTCTCGGCGCCAGGGGATTTCGCGTTGATCAACCGCGTGGCCGAGGGGCGCTACGAGAGACCTTCTGCGGCCGACCCCGACTTTCCGCCAGAACTTGAGGCTCTCCTCGCCCGAGGCTTGGCTGTCGACCCCGCCGATCGGTTTGAGACTGCGCGTGAGATGCAGCGCGCGGTCGAAGCGTTCGCGGCTGGGTCTGGTGATCGTGTTTCCCGGTTGGCGCTTTCGGAGTATCTCGACCTGACCTTCGGTCAGGAGCCGTATCCGACCACGCAAATGCTGCCTCCGGTGTCGGCCTCGCAGTCGCGAAGCGAAGCGCGCACCTTTGTGGCTCCGCTGTCGCAACGCCGTCGGACGAGCCTCGTGCTCATCGCGGGGGCGTTGGCGTTAGGGCTGCTGGTGGGCTTGGGGGGACCGGCGCTTTTTGGCGATGGTGCCGAGTCGAATGTCGGCACCAATGCGGTCGAGCAGGCGCGCCACGGCGGGGAGGCCGGCGCGGGACCGGCTGGCGATCGGGCGCTGCCAGTCACGGCAGAGGAATCGGGTCAGGTCGGCGTGGGTCTCGCGACCGTGTCGGGGGGGACCACGGGCAAAGACACTGCGGGCAAAGACACTGCGGGCAAAGACACCGGCTCACCGCCAATCGATCCCGATGACGACCCGCAGGTCGCGACCGCGGGCGCGGACACCCTCGACGACCGTGCCGATCCCCCGCCCCCGCACACCCGAGGCAAGCGGGCGAAACGACGGAGACGACGGGACGGTGGGTCGGGTAGGGGCTCTAGCAAGGGCTCTAGCAAGCCTTCTCCGAGCGAACCCAAGGCCGGCGGCGGCAGCAAACCTCCGGAGTACTTGCCACCGTCGCGCCGCGGAGGATAGCAACGTGCTGTGCACGTCCCCCTCTGCCTGCTGATCGTACTCGCGCCGCTTCCCGTGGCGGCAGTCGATTTGCACTGGGCCGGACCCGACGCACCCGTCTCGACTCCTGAGTCTGCGCCCTCGACCGAACCGGAGGAAACGCTGCCTGCCGATCCCGCCGCGCGAGCGGGCGTGCTGTTCGAGTTGGGGAGGTTCGCCGAAGCCGCCTCTGCGTTCGCCGATGCCTACGTTGCGACGGAGGATCCCGTGTTCTTGTTTGGGCGCGCGCAAGCGCTGCGGCGGGCCGGCAACTGCGCCGCGGCTATCGGTGTGCTCCAGGCCTTCATCGACACATCGCCGCCGAAACCCGATGTCGTTGAGGCGCAGCGGGTGATCGATGCATGTCGCGCGGTGTTGGGCGAGCCCGATCCCGAGCCCCAATCCGAACCCGAGCCCGTCGCGAGCCTCGTGGACACGTCCGTGCCGCCTGACCGGGAGCGGCCCCCTTGGTTGCGTGACGTGCCTGGGGGAGTTTTGCTGGGAGTCGGTGCGTTCGTGACCGTTGCTGGCGTTGGTACCTACGCGGGTGCGTTTGCGATGGCGCGCGACCGCTCGGAGCCAGAGTCGGACTTTGAAGACCGTTCCCAACGGGTTCGCAGCACGGCTGCCGCGGGCATCGTATTGATGACCGTCGGTGGTGCGCTGATCGTCGGAGGCATCATTCGGTACGCCATCGTGGCGCGCCGCGGCGGCACGGGGACAGTGGCCCACGCCCCGCTCCGCTGGCGGTTTTGAAGACGATTCAACTCCAAGACACCCGGGGAGAAAAATGTCGACTTCGCGCCGACGAGCGGGCCCGCTGCGACTCTTGTCTGTTGAGCCATCACCACATCTGGGTTTTGGATGTGGCGGCTACGACGCCTTTAGTGTCCACGGGAACATTTTCGCCGAGCGGTCTCAGGCGACCGGCAACGATGTCCGGGTCGCCTTCTCAGACCTGGGCGATGTGACCTTGCTGCTCGACAAAGCGGACTTCGGTCTGGATATTCGGGCTGACATCCAAGGGGTGAGTCGCCCCAATGGAACGAGCTGGGACCTCGGTGCATTCGAGTCCGCGAGGTAAGATTGACCGCGCGGTGCGGACTCCTGAAAAACTTCCGAACCCTTTTCGTCGCGCGGGACTCATGGAGTCATGAAACGCAATCTCGCAAACTGGGAACGCATGCTCCGGGTCTTCGGCGGCCTATCCGTGCTCGCTGCAGGCGCGTTTCTCGTCGAGCCACAGTGGGTGGCGCTCGCTGTCGCCGCATCTGGGGTGGGCCTGGCGGTCACTGGCGCCGTTGCGCGCTGCCCTGCTTGCATGATCGCAGGGATCGGCTCGTACCGGACCGGGACCTGAGTCATGTTGGCCACCTTGGAGGACGACGCAAGCACAGGGCCGGATGCGGCCGCGCGACCTGAGCTTGCGCAGGCGGACCTCGCGCTGGCGCTGTCCGAGCTGATTGCCAAGCACCAAGGGCCGCTTCGCCGCTACGCCCAAAGCGTGTGCCCTAACGACGCTGACGCCGACGACGCCGCGCAGTCGACGTTCGAGAAGCTCGTCGCGGCCCCGGACCAGGTCCGCAATCCTGAGCGCACGCGACAGTGGCTGTTTACGGTCGTCCGTCACTACTGCCTGCGACTGCTCAAGCGGGCGTGGCGATGGCGGGCGGCTGTCCAACCCGACGAGCTTGCTGCGACGTCCGCACTCCAGCTCGACGATGCCGAACTCGTGCGCCGCATGCTTCACGCGATAGGCGAGCTAGAGCCGGGACAACGCGATGTGCTCATCCGCCGCGACATCTTGGGCGAGTCGGGCGAGGTGGTGGCGCAGGCCTTGGGCCTGTCGCTCGCGGCCACCAAGAGTCGGCTCCACCGCGCACGTAAGGCGGTGGCGGGCGTAGGCAACGGCTGAGCTGAGACCCAGACGCTACAAGCCGGCGTTGGCCAGGTACTGCTCGACGTCTTGGGGTCGATTGTTGATCCAGTCCTCGAGATCCGCGATCTCGGCCTCGACCTGTCCGGGATCGTGGTTACGACGCGGGTCGTTCTGGGCGAGCTCTGCGATCAGCGCCGAGGCTTCGTCGATCTGCGCGGCGAACGGGGTGCTTTGAAATAGCGCGAGTGCGATCTGCAGTTGTTCGGCGAAGGCGGCCGCACACGCGGGTTCCTGGACGCAACGCTGCACCATCGTTGTCCAGTACCCGAACGGTGTGGCCGCGTTCTGTTCCTCGAGCGTCTGGTCAAGCCCGGTTGGGATGACGCGCCAAAGACCGTTCGTCGGCTCAAAGTAGAGTCGGTAGTTGTTGGCCGAGGCTACGAAGCCGTCCCAGTTGTTGACGACGCCGTCGGCTGCCCATAGTCGCAGGAACTGGTCGAAGTCGACGTACTGCTCAATGGCCGGGTAGAACTCGCCATCGTCCATCGCATCGACCGCGCTGGCGAGGTCGAGCAAATCTGAGTGATCCAGCACCGGCTCGAAGTCTGGGTCGTCACAAACGTCCGCCGTGAACTTCTGGTCGAAACACTCGTTCTGCGCACCGGTCGGCGGCACCCTATCCAGCTCGATGTCGCAGCCGTAGGTGCCTTCGTAAAGTATGCCGTCGTTGTCGGCGTGCCACCGACTCAAGAACCGTCGCGTAATGCTCTCGACGTGGAGGTACAGCCCCCAATACTCGTCGTTGACGTGCACGCGGACGTAGCTGACGCGGGGCACGGCGATACCCATCTCGCGGTAGAAAGCGTAGCTCAACCGCTCTCGCATGTACGACCGGTCCTGCACCATGTTGTTGAGCGTGATCTTTTTCTGACCGAACAGGCGCTGTTCGGGCGCGCAGTCGGGCACATCGGGGTCGTCCCACTCGAGATTGATCTTGAACGCAGCTTTCTCATCCAAGTTGCGCGCAGAGCCGCAGCCCCCTTTGGACCGGATGCCCACATTGACGCTGAACCCCGTGTTGTCGAACCGGAAGGCGCCACGGTGGTAGCTACGCTCGAATGGCACGCATCCAGGTGGCCGCGCCTCGTCGTTGATCGGGTCCCAGCTTTCGGGCGGGATCGTCAAGTACATATCGTGGATCGTCCCGCTGTCGAACAACGTTTCACTTCCGTCGTCCGAGCGTAGCTCAAGCCAGCTGCCCCACTCGCTCCACAGTGCGCAGACGTCATCATCGCGGTAGCGCGTACGAATGCCGTAGCGCGTCCAAGGCTCCAATGCGCCCGTCGCCGGGTCGGCGAATATCCCGTCGGAGAGTGCGGCTCGCGTCAGGTCACCTGACTCCAAGGCTGCGGACCAGACCCGCACGATGTTGGTGCCGTTGGCCATCTCCCAGATTTCGAACTCGCTGGCGCCGTGCTCCGCTGATGCATCGAGGTCCTCGAACGGCGATGCCTCCAAGGCGAACGTGGCGTCATCGACGATCACGATGTCGTTGTCGCTGACGAGCGGTCGTGTCATCGCGGGCGGCAAGGGAGGATGGTTGTCGGAGTCCACGCACTCGGGGGTGCTGCCGCTGTCCTCATCATCCGGCTGACCGCTGCCGTCGTCTCCTGCCTCGCTGTCGCTGGCGCTGGTCCAAGCCGGATCCGTCTCTGCGCCAAAACCACCGTCCGACCCAACGTAGCAACCAGATCCCAACGCCAGCGGGACGAGCAGTGGAAGCACCAGCCGTGAGTACGGTGACTCGATGCGACCAAGCCTGGCCGATCGCTCGGTTGAAGTACAGGTGGCGGCGGGTGCTACCTGTGTGGCGACGTGCTCAACGCACTGACCTGGTGCGGCCCGCGCGGCACAGGCGCCAGCCAACCTGTTCCTGCGCACTCGGGGTGACGCAACATCTGGACGAAACCCACGTCTGCCGACGTGTCGCATGCAACAGCACGCATATTCCTCATCTCACCAACCGGCGACTCTCACCATGCCGAGCGGAGTCGCGGCCGCGGCCTTGTTGGGAGCCGTTGCGGTGCTCCCTCTGTTACTCACTGCCCTCGGATACGCGGGTGTGTACGTGCCAATGACCCACGTGGCGCAACCGCTGATCCGGGTCGTCGCGGTGGTTGTGACGCTGGTGTGGCTGCACCGAGCGTTCGTAGCCCTTCGGGGCCGGACCAAGTTCTCTCCGGGCTTTGCGGTCGCTTGCTGGTTCATCCCTCTCGGCAATCTCTTCCTGCCGGCCCTTGTATTTCGCGATGCGTGGCGCGCTTCACGGGGGCGCGGCGGCGGACTCGCGCTGGTGTGGATGCCGACGTGGTGGATGGCCACCGCGCTTGGGATCTTACCGAGTCTCGGGTTTGGGGCCTCTTCTGATTCTGCTGGTGGCCCCGTTCTGATCCATCTCCGCGCTCTCGACCAGAGTGTTGGGCCATTCGAGTCGTTGTCGCTTGAGACATTCTCGTATCTGTACAGTGGGCTTCACATCCTGATATTCGGCGCAGCCTTCGGATTGCTCGCCTTGATTGTCATCAACGTTTCCAAGGGACAGCAGGCGCAATAGCCAGCAACGTCGTCATCGAATGGAACCGGCTGCTTTCGCCGTTTGGAGGACCGCGCGGCCGCCTACTGCGAACCGTGTGGCTGTGAGCGTGTGTGTGCGGTTGTCGGTGTCGCCGTCGTGGCTGCCGGCACAGGTGCGTGGGCGCGGCCTGACCGCACGCACCGAGTTGAAGTTTGCTCGATACGCGCCAACTATTATCAGTGGAGCGATAGGTTGGCGACGGCAAGGCGGGATAGCTGGCGAGAGGCCGCGGCACACATGGAGACGCGTGTCGCCCGACCACTTGTGGGCTTGAGTTCGGAGGATTCGAACCCAGGTCTGCCGCTGATCACGGTCGCGGGGCTCGACGACAATGACTGCGAGGCCGATCTTCGCATCCTCCGCAAACTTGGCGCAGGTGGCACCGCGATCGTCTACGAAGCAGTCGAAACTTGCATCGGGCGTCGCGTCGCCGTGAAGGTGCCCCGCGACGATCTCGACCTGCGTTGGGTCAACGAGAAAATCCTTCGCGAAGCTCGGGTCGCGCAGGTCGCCGAACACCCAAACGTCGTCCCGGTCTACCGTGTAGGGCGTGACCAGCAGGGACGCGTCTTGTTGGTGATGAAACTGATTGAGGGCGAGCCGTGGTCGGTGGTGCTGGGGCGGTCTCCCGACGACATCATTGGCGCCGTTTCAACGATGCTCTCAGTCTGTCGGGCACTCGAGTTTGCCCATTCGCGAGGGTTGCTCCACCTTGACCTCAACCCATCCAACGTTCTTGTGGGGTCCTTTGGCGAGGTCTACGTGAGCGACTGGGGAATCGCGCGGGCCGTGACCGAGATCCCTGGGGTCCCATCGGCGAGTCAGGTCGTCGACATCGAAGGGACTCCTGCATACATGCCGCCGGAGATGGTGGATCCGGGCAAGCACCCGATCACGGAGCGGACAGACATCTACATCCTTGGCTCGACCTTGTTTCGAGTCCTTACGGGCGAGTCTCCCAGGCCATCCTGCTCCATCGATGAGTTGAGAGACCGGGCGCACGGCGCCGATCCGCTTCAGCTTCCGTCGTCGATCCCGAAGGAGCTTCGAGATCTGGTGAGCGAATCGACACAGGCTCAGCCGTCGCGCCGTCCGGCCTCTGTGGCTGAGTTTCGACGCCGACTCGAGCAGTATCTTCGGAACTCAAGCTCGCGGTTGTTTCTCGAGAGAGCGGCCCGCGGCTTGAACCGCCTGAAGAATCTCGTGGCGACAGAGCCAACGGAGGTGTGCTCTGTGCTCGCCAGAGAGGTCCAGATCGATGTTCGTCTCGCGCTCCGGAAGTGGCCGGATAGTCCCGCCGCGACACAGCTTCCCGAGGCGCTGGTTGGGGTCATGGTCGAGAAGGAGCTTTCCCGGGGCAACAGTGATGCCGCCGACCTGTGGCTGGCCGACGTTCCCTCCGGTCGAATGTCGGACGAAAGATCGAGGTCTGCGAAGGAGCGAAAAAGATCAACGGACGAAGAGATTTGTCGGACACAAAGGGCGCAGGTCGCCTCCGAGAGGGTGATATCGACCCATATGAGCGCCCGGCTCCGCGCAACGCGCCTCCACATTTTTCTCGTAGGAATTCCGATGGCCGTCCTCGCGATGTTCGACCTCGCCGGAGCACAACTGCCTCGCTGGGGGGCGGCATGGGGCGTCTGCGGTTTGCTCCTTGTTTCGAGTATCGCGGGGCTGCATTCGCCAAAACACATGCGCGCCGTCAATGACATCAACCGGCGCTGGTCCGGGGTCAATATTTCGCTGTCGATGTTCGTCGCCGCTGGATTCATGATCTGCAGATACGCGGGGATGGATTTTATCCAAGCCGTCGCGATCGCAATGCTCGTTTGCGCCGCGGTGCTGGGAGGCGCGATGCTCCTGTTGGACTTTCGAGGCCTGGCGACGTCGGCGATTTTTCTCCTCACCGGAGTCCTTATTTCCGCGATGCCTCATCTCGCTCACGTCACGTTTGTCGTGGGATTCTCTTCCGCACTCGCAGCACTTGTCATGACGTGGCGACGCTTGGAACGAAACCGGGAGGAGGCTCGCGCGCCGTAGGCGAGGATCTCCGGACGCCCCCGTAGTGGGCGGATTAGCGCAGAGGCCTGCCGCCGTCGCAATGCCATTCAGCTGCCAAGTACAAGCCCTACGATTCCCAGTACGGCGCCCGCGAGGCCGGCGAACGTCAGACCTCGGCGCTGGATCGCGATGCCGGTGAGGCCAGCGACCACCGCTGGGGCGGTG
>JAESSZ010000863.1 GCA_016763875.1 Nannocystaceae bacterium | reverse complement strand
CGCTCAAGGCCAACCTCGAGGAGATGCCCGGCCACGACGCCAGCGTTGACGCGCTGGTCGCCGTGCTGAGCGAGCGAGGGCGCTTCGCGGTCCTCGCCGATGCACTGACCGAGCAGGCCCACAAGCTAGAGAGTCGCGGCCGCGGCGAAGAGTCTGGAGCGTTGTGGAGCCGCGTCGCCACCCTCGTCGAGCAGGAACTCGGCGACCCCGACCGCGCGATTGGGGCCCTGGGCCGTGTCGTCGAACTGGCACCAAGCAACCTCGCGTACGACGACTTGGCGCGCTTGCACCTGACCCGAGACGAGTCGGTAGACGCAGCCATCTGGCTCCAAAAACGCCTCGAGACGACGGACGAAGGCCAGCGCGTAGCGGTATTGCTGCGCCTTGCGCGGGCGCAGATCCAAGCGGAGCAGGACGACGCCGCGACCGCTTCGTTGTCGGCCGCGTTCTCGCAAGCCCCGCGAAACGGAGAAGTTCGCAAGCTTCTGCTGGGCCTGTACCGTCGTCGGGAAGCTTGGGAGCCACTGGCCCGCACGCTCGCGATTGCGGCCGAGCACGTGGGCGACACCGCAACGATCCTCGCCTACGCGCGCGAGTCGGCGGAGATCTACAATGAACGGTTGGACCAGCCTGACCAAGCGGTGCCCGTGCTCGAGCGCGCGCACGCGCTGGCGCCCGAGGACCGCCGCTTGCGTAGCAGGCTCGCCGAAGGCTTGCGCGTCGCGGGCCGCTTGGACGAAGCACGGGAGTTGCTCACGGGGCTGGTTTCCGACTTCGGACGGCGACGTTCGCCCGATCGCGCCAAGGTGCACCTGCAGATCGCCCGGGTCGCCCATGCGCAGGGTGATAACAGCGACGCGCTGGACCACCTGGAACGTGCGTCGAAGATGGACTCGGCCAACCCGACCATCATGCGCACGCTGGCGGAACTCGCCCGCGAGACGGGCCAGTACGACCGAGCCGAGCGCGCGTACCGAGCGCTGTTGCTGCAGGTCCGCCGACAGACCGGCGACCAACTGGCGCGCGATAGGATCGGCGCGAGCGAAGTCTTGATCGAGTTGTCTGCAATCGCCGCGGAGCGTGGTCAGACCGAACAGGCCGAAGAGCTGGTTGAGTCGGCCCTCGAAGCGCTGGCGGCGTCAGACGACGAGGCCGCCAGGGTCCAGCAACTGCTGTACGAACGCGGCGACTACGAACTGCTGCGCCGTGTGTTCCAAACGCAGCTGTCCCACGCAGAGGGCCCACGCCACCGGGCGACGATCCTCGGCCTGCTCGCTGACCTCGAACAACGCCACCTCGACCACGCCGAGCAGGCCCTCACACTCTGGCTCGAAGCGGTCGATGCGGCCCCGGGGATTCCCGAGCTGCACGACCAAGCCCGCGCGTCCGCCTCTGATGTGGGCGAGCCGCAGCGCTACGTCGCACTGCTGGAGACGCTGCTGGACAAGGCACGCCGCAATACCGACATCCACGTCCGATGCGAGTTGTTGTTGCGCATGGCGGAGACCATGGTTGAGCGCTCCGACCTTGACCAGGCGCAGTCGCTGCTCGATCAAGCGGCGGAAACTGGCGCCCGCGAGATCGATGTGTGGCGAGCTCGGGCCAAGTTGGCTGGCGCCCAGGGCGACAAAACAGCACAGATGCAGCTGCTCAAGCAACTCGCTGAGCTGGGCGAGGACGAGTCAGAAACCCGCGCCGACGCCCTGTACCGCATCGCTGAGGTGCAGCTCGCATCGGAAGAAAGCCTGGCGGACGGCATCGAGTCGCTGCAACGCGCGCTGAGCGAGTTGCCGCGGCCCGATCGGGCCGTCCGCATCTTGCGGCGAGCAACCGAAGATGCACCCATGGAGGCCGAGTTGCTGGAGTTGTTCGACCGCGTCGCACGGACCGTCGATGACCCCACGGTGATGCTGCTTGCGATCGAACGCCGCGCCCAGCACCCCGATACTGCCCCCGAGTACATTCGAGAGGGCGTCGAGTTGGCGAGTGCCGCGGGCGAGCACGAACGCGCGGACGCCCTGATGGCCAGGGCGGTGGAGGTCGGTGCCAACGTCTTGGACGGGGCGACGAGAATCTCTTGGGCACTGCTCGGTCTGGCCCGGCGTCGTCACCAAGAAGGAGACCTGGCAGGGGCAGTGAAGTGGCTGCGCGAAGCCGCCGAGTCCGCACAGCCACAGGAGCTGTTCGCGCTGGGACGAGAGATCGCGACCGCCGCGGCACAAGACGGGGGCGACCCTTCCCTCGCGGCAAAACTCTACGAAACGCTGCTTGAACGGGACCCAACGGCCCGTGAGGCCTGGGAGCCGTTGGCGGCACTGTACCGCCGCCTCGGCGACGTTGAGCGTCTGCACCGTCTCGTAGACGAAACACTCGATGGTCTCGGCGACACCTCCGAACGCAACGCCCTGCGCCTTAGCCTGGCCGAGTCGCAACTGGACGCGGGCAATACCGACGCCGCGCTCGAGATCCTCCGTGGTGTGCTCTTGGAGGACCCGGAACACGAGACGGCCCAACGTATTCTCGCGGAGCACCTGGAGAAGTCTGGACGGCACGAGGAACTCGACGAGCTGCTCGCACAACAGCTGCTGGCCGCGCAGTCTAGAAGCGACATCGCGGCCGTAACCGCCACCGCGCTCAAACTGGGCCAGCGACTGGGCCAGCGCGACCCGGACAAAGCGATCGCGACGTTGCGCACCGGTCTCGAAGTCGCCCCGGACGATCCCGAGCTGGTTGCAGCGCTGCTGCAGCACCTGCAGGGCGAAGACCGACGCGAGGACCGGATCGCGCTGCTGGAGCGCATTGCGAACGGGGCCGACGTCCAGGACGCGGAACGTCTCGGCCTGGAGCTGGCAGACCTGTACCAAGCCGCGGGCGACAACGACGGGATGCTTCGCGCGCTGGCGCAGAGCCAACGACGCGCGCCCACCAGCGCCAAAATCCGCGCCCGTCTCCAACAGGCCTATGAGGATGGCGGCGACTACCGTGGCGTCGCGCAGCTGCTCACCGCCGCGGCGGAGAGCGAACCCGACCTTGCTGAGCAAGTCGACCTGCTGCGCCGCGCGGCAACGATTCATCGCGAACAGCTCTCGGATCCGGACACTTCGGCCACGCTGCTTGAAGACGCCCATCGCCGTGCCCCCGACAACGCCGAGCTCGCGCTAGAGCTCGCGTCCGGGCTCGCAGCGGCGGGCAAGACCCAAGATGCGTGCGACATGGTCGCCGAGCTTCTCGGCGGTGATCCCGACGATGTCTTGCGACTTCAGCTGTTGATGATGCGGGGCGATTTGCTCAATACGAGCGGCGATCTCGACGGCGCCATCGCGGACTACGAGACCGCATTGGCGCTCGATGCAACTGACACCACCCCTGGCACGACAACAGCCACCACAACGGCCCTGATCGCCGCGTTGCGTTCCAAACTAGATGGCGCGAACGCAGTGGACAACACGGAGGCAGAGCGTGCCGCCACCCTTCGCCTGGTGGAGGTACTGCTCGAGGACGACAGCGCCCAGGACGCGCGCGAGCTGCTTGAGCAGTGGGTCGAACGCGCGCGCAAGGACACCGATGCGTTGCAGCTCTTGCGACGACTCGATGAAAAGGAGGAGCGCTGGGACGCGGTCGTCAAGACCTGCGGGCGACTCGTGGCGGTAGAGACCGGCGAGTCCCAGGCGGAGGCCGCAGTAGCCCTGGCCGAAGCGTGTGAGCATCTCGGAAAACCGCAGGACGCCCGCCCTGGCCTTGAGCACGCGCGCCGCAAACAGCCCGAGCACCGCGGGATCCGTCAGCAACTGCAGCGGATCTACGAACAGATCGGAGCCGACCATGAACTCGCTCGATTGCTCGTGCACGAGGCCGACGAGACCGAGGACGAAGCAGAGCGACTCACACTGCTGCGGCGGATCGCGGAGATCCACAACAACGCGGGCGACGTTGAGGGCGCATTGCCTATTCTGCAAGAGGTCGTGCAGCTGGCACCGGACGACCTGCACGCAGCGATTGCCCTCGCCGACGCATTCACGGCACTGGGGGAGTTGGACGCAGCTGAGCGGATCATCGACCAGGGGCTTGAGCACGTGGGCACGAAACGAACGCCCGAACTCGCGGCGCTGTCGCATCGCAAGGCGCGGATCGCTGGCGCACGCGGAGACGCAACCGCGCAGTTGGCGTTGTTACAAAAGGCGTTCGCCGCGGACAAGACCAACCCGCAGGTCGCCGCGGAGCTCGCAGACCTGGCCGAGGCAGTCGAAGAATACGACCTGGCGGTCAAGGTACTGCGCACGATCACTTTGCTCGACGACTGCGCGATCTCGCGGGTCGAGGCGTTCTTGCGGCAGGCCAAAATCGCGTTCAAACGCGACGACCGGCAACGTGCGGTGCTCTGGGCTCGCAAAGCACGGCACGAAGCACCTGACTCCGCGGAAGTCGCGGCATTCCTCGAAGAACTCGGCGACTAAACGCGCCGATTTGTGCAACGAGGTCGGAGTCCGGGTCGACCGGACTCGCATGAACGACCCATTTTCGGCGGCCACCCCAACGTGCAGCACGGCTTTG
>JAESSZ010000862.1 GCA_016763875.1 Nannocystaceae bacterium | reverse complement strand
GTCGGTACTCGGGGCCAAACGCGCCGACCAATGACGCGGCGGCGGAGAATGACTCGTCGGCTGGGGTCGCTCCGAAGAAGCCGCGGGCGAACGTGCCAGGTCTCCGGGGACCGCGGCACCACTCGCCGCTGGGGTTGGGGCAGTGGGTGTGCTGCGGGGCCGCCACGCGGTTGCGAGTGCCAGCTCGGTGGCGCCGAGTTCACCGAGCCACGCGAAAATCCGCCAAGCGTCGCGTCCCGCCCAATCCGTCGCTTGCGCGACCCACACGGCCCGCTGCGGCGTGCGGCGGCGAACGCTCGGTGGAAGCGGAAGGTCGTCAAGCACGGCTTGCAGTCGGAGTTGCACGTAGGCCGCGGGTCCCTTCGCCTGCGCCGCAACCAGCGGCGCAAACTCAGACCACTCGGCATCACCAACCCAACGACGAACCTCTTCGTCCCCGATGATCGCGGGGCCTAGCGCGCCAGAGATGTCCGCCTCGAGGAGCATCACGACCTGCTCCGGTGTAACGGAGAGCCTATGGGTCCTCGCAACCTCGCGCAGTGCAGCGGCCCCCTCGGCGGCCGCGCGAGTCACCGCCTTGGCAAGCGCGCTGTGCTCGAGCGTAAGATCGGCATCGCACAACCCGTCCGGGGCAGGCTCCCCCGAACCCGGTTCTGCATTCAGAGGGTCCAAGTCCTCGCCAGTGGTCCGACACAGACTCGTCTGCACGCGAGCGTCGACCTCGGTGCGCGCCGCCGCGTGAACACGGGCCTCGATCTCGAGCAACCGGCGTTGGGCTCGAGCGTCCGTCGGGCGACCGCAAGCGTCCTCAGCCCGCGAGAGGTCCTGCGCCGCGGCCTGGCCCGAGCCTGCCTGAGCAAACGCGTCCGCGCGTCGACGCAGCAGTGCGCAAACATCTTCGAGACCCACGAGCCGGCTGACGTCCAGTTCAGCGATTCGGCTGTAGTGCACAGCCGCCGTGCCCTGCAGACCGCGCTGCAGCTCCAGGTCCGCAAGCGCCCGCAAGGACGTGAGATTGCCACCTCGTTGGTAGTCAGCCAGCAGCACGCCGCGGGCCTCGTCAAACCGATTCGTCTCAAGAAGCGCCACCGCCCAGGCGCGGGCATGTTTGCCCTTCGGCGGACGACGCTTGGCTACGGCACGCTCGATTGCCGCGTCGTACTGACCACCGGCCACAAGCTTGTCGATACTCTTACACCCCGTGAGCGCCACGACGCTGGCGACGACGAGCGCCAGCCGCAGCCGGTTCACGCCTCGGCCGCCCCAGCGTCGCACTGCAGGCTTTCGAGACCACCAACGTCGGCGAGCAGGCGATCCAACAACGCGGCTTGGTCCGCACGCAACGCGTCGCGACCCGCCGCGGCCGTGCACAGGTGCGGCAGCGCGGGATCAGGGTCACCGAGGTGGATGAAAGCCTCCGCAAGCCGCACGTGATTGTTGATCACGTTCGGTCGTTCGTCCGCCAGGTCCTCCAACAACTCGAGCCCTTCTTCGGAGTCGCCGTGTTCGACAAGTCGAGGTGGCGCCATCACGTACAACGACCCAAGCATGCGGGTGGCCGCTTTGTCGCGAAACTGCGGGTCACGCTCGATCGACAGCCGCGCGTAGCGTTCAACGTCCGTGACGAGTTTGCCGGCCTTGACGCCGCGTAACTCCGCAACGCGGCCCGACAACGCCGCGCGGACGAACGCATATTCCGCGGTCGAGTCGTCTTCGATCTGCTTGACGCGGCCTAGCGCGTACACGCGGTCGTCTTCGCTGTCCTTGCCCTCGACGATCAGCGCCTCAAGTTCGGCGTAGATCTCCAACGCGCCCGCCTCGTCGGCCGCTGCCGCGATGCTCGGCGCGACGTCGGCCGAGGTTGGAGTCTTGGCGCAGCCGGTCCCGACCGTAGCCAGCATCACCACGACCACGAGCGCCCTGCCCCCGCACGACAGCGACGCCGCTGGTCGTGTGGCAAGTCTGTCGCGCCGCGGATTCAAACACCTGGCCGCTGTAGGCATGCGGGATGTCTTAGCAGGACCCGCGCAGCCACGCACGCCTTGGCCCCCACCTCACCCGTCGTATTTGGCCGTCAGCTTGTCCAGCGCCTCGGCCGGGGTCTCGGCCAGCTTCTCGATGCCGGCCCCGCCACAGGCTTTGGCCCCGTCGCCTTCGCAAACCTTGTCGAGATTGCCCGCGAACGTCTTGGCGTCGGCGTCGGCAGTCCGTGCAAACTTGGCGACGATCAACGAGGGAAAAGTCGCCGAAAACCACACGGTCTGCGCCGTATCGGCCCCTTCGAGTTTGCTCAAAGCCGTCATTTGAGCGTCGTCCACGAAGGCGCACTCGGCCTCGCCGCGGAGCAATGTCTTGAGCGTCTTGACCGGGCGGCGCGTGTCCACCACCTCGAAATCCGCCAGCGAGAACGCTTCGCCCGCCACGACGTTGTCGACGAACTTCGTGTCCTTGCCCAAATGTGTCGCGAGGGTCTTGCCCTTGCATCCCGCCAGGTCGTGTTGATTGACGCTGATCAAGAAGTACTGCTGGCCGCCCGCTGCCACCGCATCAACGGTGCCCAGCAGTGACAGGCCCAACGATTCACGCAGCGCCAGGTACGCTTGCAGGCTCAGGATCCCGTACTCGGGCTTGGCGTCGGTGACCCAAGTACGAGCGAGTCGCGGGCTGGTGAAGTACTTGCCGTGCGCCGCGGCCCACCCATTGACCCGGGCAGTCACTGCCATCAGTGCGTCGATATAGGTTTGCGCGGAAGAAGCAGAGCCCGTGCCGCCCACACGCAGTACCAAGACGTTGACGGTACCGTCGGCGTTCGACGCTTCGCCGTCTTTGGGCGCGCTGGCTGAGGGATCGCCAGGAGCATCACCAGGAGCCGCGGTCGCGACGGACGCCACAAGCAACGCACCCGCGCAGGCGGCTGCACCTGCGGCAAGGCGGGCACGGAGACTCAGTCGAATGGATGGGCTGCGCGAGAGGGACATGAAGACCTGGCTCGATTAGACGGCGTGTTCTCCGGAGTATGCATGATGGCGGCGCCATCTCCGCGATCGTCGGCCGCCGTGGGCCCTTTTATAGCCTGTGGCGGGGCGCGTGACGCACGCAGACCGCGCAGCCAACACCTACGAGTCGTCCAGCGGGGCATCGACGTAGTCGAACGTGCCACCAAAAGCATCGCGATAGACCCGACGCTTGCCGTCGAGTTTCACCAGGCGGTCGGGCACGAGCGTGATCTTACCGCCCCCGCCCGGGAGGTCGACGGCCAACTGCGGGATCGCCAGTCCGCTCACGCGACCTCGCATGCGATCGAGGATATCCACGCCGGTTTGCACTGCGGTCCGCAGATGCGCCGTGCCACCGACGGGATCGCACTGGAACATGTAGTAAGGGCGACAACGATTCCGAAGCAACCAGCGCCCCAACTCCGTCACGGTCGGCTCGTCGTCGTTGATCCCGCGGAGCAACACCATCTGATTGCCAACCGAAAAGCCCGCGTCCGCCAGCAGGTTGAGGGCCTGCGCCGCTTCCGGGGTGCATTCCCGCGGATGGTTGAAGTGCGTGCTGACAAACAGCGGGTGGTATGGCCGCAAAGCCTCGAGCAACGCAGGGGTTATCCGCTGCGGCAGCGTGACCGGGTTGCGGGTACACAGGCGGATGATCTCGATGTGCGGGATTGCCCGCAACGCGGCGATGATCTCCACCAAACGGTCGTCGGACAGACTCAAAGGATCGCCTCCGCTGACCAGGACGTCTTTGATCGCCGGCGTGCGCCGCAGGTAGTCGTACGCCGCCTCGAACATCGCCCGGCTTGGTGCCGTACGGGCATCGCCGACTTTGCGGGCGCGCGTGCAATGGCGGCAGTAGACCGCGCAGTTGTGCGTCACATACAACAACGCACGGTCGGGGTAGCGATGCACCAGGTTGGGCACGGGGCTATGTGGGTCCTCGCCCAACGGGTCATCGAGGTCCCACGGCGTGGTCAGCAGCTCGTCCGCATGGGGGATTGCCTGGCGACGCACGGGACAGTCCGGGCCTTCAAACAGGCTCAGATAGTACGGAGTCGCGGCGAACGGGAAGGTACCGACACGACCGGTGATGCCGCGGCGCTCCTCGTCGGTCACCGCGATCAGGGTTTCGAGCGTCGCAAGATCACGGACCCGACGCCGAAGCTGCCAACGCCAGTCGGACCAGTCGGCGTCGCTAACGTCGCACCAGGCGGGGTGCCGGACTGACCGGGGCATCATATGGCAGGAGTATCTACGCGGGCGGGCACGAGCGCCAGTACTGCGCCGCACACCGCCGCCACAACGCCGAGTACCGCCGGCCACGACCCCCACAGGCCCTCGTCGCGCCCAGAGTCCGTCGCGCCGTGCGCGAGATCGTGGATGCGTTCAGACAACCCCGCAACGGCCTCCGGCACCAGCGATGCGAGCACCCCGGCGAGAAGAATCGCGCCACCGTACGAGACGGCCAATACGCGCGCGCGCCGCTCAGGAACCAGGCTCGCCCCACGCAGTCGGGCGGGCAGAGCCGTCATCACGCGCCCGACAAAAAACGGGTCACTCGGTCCCGCGTGTCCCGTGTCCGGAGGCTGGCGCAGCGTGCTGCCTCGCGCCGTGGTCGTCCGTTCCTCGAGCCCTGCGTCGAGCCCGACATCCAGCGCCACATCCACATCGAGCAAGGCCGCCTGCAGTCGCGCCATGTTGTCGGTCGGTGCTTCCGGTCGACCGCTCGGCGACGTCACGGCGACGACTCCGGCGTGACGCACTTGACTGCCGACACGTCGCACGGCGCGTCCATCCAACGTCTGAGCAGACGCTTGGCGCGGTGAAGGTGGGTCTTGACCGTGCCCAGCGGCAGGTCAAGGATCTCCGCGATTTCCGGGTACGTGACCTCCTGCAGGTAATAAAGGACCACGACGGCACGGTACCGATCGGGTAAAGCCGCGATCGCAGACTCGAGATCGCGGCGAAGGTCTGCACGTGGGGCTGACAGTGCGTCCTCGGGCGCGGTGGCGCGCAGATCGTAGTCCTCGGGCAATGCCGAGAACCGCTTGGTCCGGGCCCGATTGTTCAGAAACACGTTGTACGCGATGCGGTACAGCCATGTCCCCAGGCTCGCGTGACCGCGAAAACCAACAAGACCTCGGTAGCCACGAAGGAACACCTCCTGCGCCAAGTCATCCGCGAGCGTGGGATCAGCGGTCAAGCGCAGCAAAAGGGCTCGAACCTTCGCCTCGTGGAGCACGATCAGTCGGGAGAATGCGAGCCGGTCTCCCGCCGTCGCACGCTCGATAAGCGCATGCTCCGGCAGCGTAGCGAGATCGACACGCGCCGCCCGTCGAACGCCAAGGCGGCCGAACGCTGAGGCCAGCGCACCAATATGAGTCGTCATCGTGGCGCCCTCCGTGAACCGCGGCCTGCGGGGAGCCGCGCTCCTGCGGGCGGTCGGCCGTCACCTGTCGCTGTGTCATCCCACCCCACTTCGGGCGCAGCGTCCGAGGTGAACGGATCGTCCTGCGTGCGCATGTGATCCCCGAGGCCGGCGGCGAGGCCGTCCTCTTCATCGAGCGCCTCGCCAAGCGCGAGCCGATACGACAGCAGGTACCCAACACCAATGAACGCGGGGATAAGCCCACCTGCACCCAAGCCACGATCCCCAAGCACGAGCCCCGCGGCGCAAACCCCGATGCCCGTACACAACGCAACCACCCCGCGACGGAGGTCCCGCCGCGCTGGCGCGACCACGAGTCCCGCAGGTGGTGCGAGCCCACGTTCGATGAGGTGACGCGCCAGATCGAGGCGACGACGCTCCGAGACCATACGCATGCGCCCGATAGCGATCACCAACAGCGCCGAGACGCCCAGAACCGCAAAACCAATGCCCTGCACCGAAGCGCAGGCGGCACCATCTGCGTGGTGCGTCCCAAACCTGAATGCTTGCGAAAACCCCAGGGACCCACCGAGGCGAACGACGCCGTCCACCAAGGCGAACCCGGAAAACAACATCTCGCGGGCAAAGTCGTCCACCGCGCGTCCCTCGCGCGTAAGCACGTGAGCCACGCCCAAACGAGCGTCCGCAGCCTGAGCCACGGACATCCCGGCCCAGTAGCCGCAAATGGCGCTCACCGCCGCCGGGAGAAGGGTGGCGAAGGAACGAGGTCGCTGGGTTCGGCGCGCCATTGGCGGGTGTTGGCCCAACCAACGTACAGGTCGGGCCCCGATTACGACCCCGCGCCCTGCGGTTGGGTTTCAGCGGCGGCTGTCTTTTGTCGCGTCTCTCGCGCCGATCAGACGTTTCGCAAGGCGAAGCAACGCGAACGTCGCCAGCGCGTACACCTCGACCGCCATCACGATGATGATCGGGTCGTACGGCGATCGGAAGCGAGCGCCACCGATGTAAGCGGCGGCAATGATCAGGATCGCCCACAGATGCACCGCTATCACCCCGAGACCGCGTGCCCTGCCCACGAAGAACACCCCCAGCAAGCCAATGAGCGCCGGGATCGCGAGCGCGTTGGCGTGGATGATGCCCCAGGTTCGCGCGACGTCTCGCCACCTTGGTTTCCCGGAGTCGGGCCACATCACGTTGTAGCGCCACAGCAACAGTCCGTTCACGAGACTGTACTCGACCTGTTTCTTCCAGCCGGTCTTGGCCACGCACTCCTTGATGTAGTCGGCGAGGATCTCGGAGTCGCCAATGTACCCACGGTAGGTGAACTCGATCTCAAACGCTGGATCGAGACCTGGCCATTGACCGGGAAGTTTCTGCTCGCGTTTGGCGAGCTGGATGAGTGGCGGCGGTCCAAAACTCGTACGCCGCCGGCCCGCTCCGTCCGGTTGCGCGATGATCTTGTTGTTGTGACAGCGCCCGAAGACCTGGTTGAACTTCCCGTTCTCGGAGATCAGTCCCCAACGCTCCGTGTGGTAGTGCATCCGCCAAGCGGACGCCGACACCACGAGCAGCAGCGGGACAAACGCGATCAACAATCGCGACAACCGCAGCGCGGGCATTTTCTTGCGCCACAGCAGCCACAGCAACCCAAACAGCGCGATGCTGAGCAGGATCTGCGGACGGATCGTGAACCCCAGGCTGACCAAAACGCCGCACGCCAGCGCGTCGCTCGCCCGTCCCTCGTCCACGAGTCTGACGAGGAAAAACGTCGACGCGACGAGACACAGCGAGAACGGAATCTCGCTTAGAAAATAGCCACCCAGCGCAACCTGCGGGTAGTAGAAGACCAAAATGAGGCCTACCGCGGGGGCAACAAAGGCATGCTTCGAAACGCGACGGGCGAGCAAATAGCCAAAGCCGACGATGGCGGCACCAAACACCGCGTACGCCTTGGCTATCGCCGCGTGATTGAGCGTCGCCAGTGCCACGGCCTCATCGCCGCGTAGCGCTGGATCGAAGCCGGGCCCGAACACCTTCATCAAGCCGTACAAAAGGACGTGCGTCCCGTACGGATAGAAGGCGTCGTACTCGCGAGGCGCCCACGTGGCGGTGAACATGCCTTCGGCGCGCCGCATGTAGCCGCGCATGTCGGAGTAGTAGTACTCGCCCGGCGGATGCACGACGAGATTCCAATGCAGCCGTACGATCAGCGCCGCAGCCACCAGCGCCAATAGCCAACGGTTTTCATAAAGCCACCGCGCAACCACGGTCGGCCAATCTAGCGACGTCTTTGTCATCCCCATTCCTCGCGGTCCGGTGCGGCGGAGCCTACGCCGGTTCGGGGGGCCTTGCCGACCCCTTGGCAGACGATCCGATAGCCCGCGCCCAAATCACGGCCAACGGCTCGCGCACGGGCGGTTGCGCGACTATGGGCGCCGCACCGGCCCCCGCGAGCGCTTGCCCGACAGCCTCATAGGCGCGGTCGACGACGGTTTTGGCTTCCGCTGCATGGGTTTGCAAGAGCGCCCCGACGCGCCCGACAAAGCCGGTGGCATCGCTCTCCATGCCGTAGAAGACCGGCTGGATCTCCACCTGCTCGCGGAACCAAGCGTCGACCTGAGCGACCCGGTCCTGCGGCGCGATCCCTCGCCGCTGCAACTCGCCCCGCAAATAGGCGCACGACAGTAGACTGCACGAGAGTTCCTCCCACAGCATCGCGCGTCCCTTGGCGGTGTCGAGGTCGAAAGGAATCGCGTGATAGTCGATGCCGTGGTCATCATCGATGCGGCCGGCCAACAACGCGTGCACAAGCTCGTGCAGCAGATTGGGAAGTCCTTGCGCATGAACCTCGGCCGCGAGCGATGGCGTGCCGCGCGATTGCGCGACAGTGCGCACGAGGTTGTCGCCGTGGGCGTTGACCCACACCGACGCACCTAAGCGCACGAACACCTGTGCGGCCGCGTCCAGCAATGGACTGCCCTTATCGGGGTGATCACCTGGTATGTTCACATACGGCAACGGCGGCCGGAGTGTACGAGGAAATGCCTCGGTACATCCAAGGGATCGTTGCTCGTCCCCCGCCAAAGAACTTCCCGCTAAGAACTTCCGCCAAGAACTTCCGGGCG
>JAESSZ010000086.1 GCA_016763875.1 Nannocystaceae bacterium | reverse complement strand
GCTCACCGGTCCTCAGCCGTCGGTGACTGCCCCGGCTGCGCTCGCTCCCCCGGTGCTCACCGGTGCTCAACCGGCGGTTCATACTCGTCAGCCTGCGCCCCTCGTTGACGTTGGTTCGGGGCCGATGTCGGGTGTCGACGACGGCACAGCACACGTGCACATGGGGGCAGTCCACGATGCGATCCAGAGCGCGAGGGCCGGCTACGCGGCCATGCAGCAGGCTTCGGAGCGACTGGTCGCCGAACTGGCCGAGCATCTGCAGTCGATGCCGCCTGCATTGCAGGAGCTCGCAATTCCAATGCTCGCGCGCGAGTTTCCCGAGCTAGCGAACCTGCCCCAGTTCACCGCACTGGCGACACGTGTTGGGGGGACCGTGCCAAAAGCGAGGGTCGGCGCTGGCGGTCTGGGGGCGGTGCAACGGCTATCGGGCAAGGTTTGCCCCGAGGAACCTGCGCCTAAGACCCCGGAGGAGGCCGAGCGATTCCTCGCGTCTGTGGCCGACATGTTGATCGCGGGCGCGGGCGCCCTGATCGAGATGCAAAAGGGCCAAGAGCAATTTGGCAAGGAAATGGGCGTGCGCGTGATCAAGGAGTTCACGCCGCTGCACGCCGCGGGGACCCCCGAGAACCTGCTTCGGTACCTCCTGGACTGGCACAAGGGTGGACCCCATCGCACGCGCGAGCTGCGGGGGGTCTACGACGACCTTATGGTCCACCAGGTGGCGCTCATTCGCGGGGTTATTGAAGGGACGCGCAGCCTCATCGCGCGGATGGACCCTCGCGAGGTCGAACGTCGCCTGCAGTCCGCGTGGCCCAGCAAGAGCGCGGCTGCCTGGAAAGCCTACGAGAAACTGTGGCAGGAGCTTGCGACCAGCGATCGGCAGATCACCGAGTTGGTGTTTGGGCCCGAGTTCGCCCGGGCGTACGCGGAAGCCGGCGGCTAGGCTATTGTTCTGCGCACTATGCGTCGGGATCTGCGTTTGAACATGCGCTGGGGAGGGCTGTCGCTCACCTCGTTGCTTGCACTCTTTGCCTGCGGGCCCAAGGCAGTCGGACCTATGCCGATCTGCCTGGCCGAGGTCGCTGGCGAAGAGGCCGAAGAGGTGAGCTCGCAGGACGTACCGCCCGAGGTGTGGTTCTCGGTGATCCTCAAGAATTTCAATCGCCGGGAAATGACGGTCAAGCGTCCGACCAAAGACTGCTCGGGTCGTACGTTGGTCGCCGAGGACGAGGAGATGGTGCTCTGCCTTGATGGCGACAACCCTCCCGTCCCACTCGAAGGGCGAGTTCTGGATGCCGAGGAAGACTTTACGATCACGGCATTGGACGAGGCAGGGCAGGCTCTGGTTTGGGTTCGCACCGACCACTTCGAAGGCGGGCTTTCGGAGGGACCGGTCGCGATAACCGAGTGGACGAAGCGCGGAATAGCGGTGCGGACGATCGGTCCGCTTCAGGCGCACACCGACCGCGTCCGCATGCACCTTGAACCCATGGGGAGTGAGCGCGTGCTCGTGGTGGAGAGCCGCATCTGCAAGGATCCGGAGAAACCGAAAACCTGCGGCAAGCAGACTCGGCTCGTACCGGTGGTGGGCGAGCGTTTTGTTCAACTGCCGCTGCTCGACAAAGATGGCGTGACCTGCCTGGGGCCGGCTGCCTTTGACCAACTGCAAACCACGGAGGTGTCTCTCCCCGATGGTCGGACCCGGAAGTTCTCTCTCACGCGCAGCTTCGACTACACCGACGGCAACGTGGTGCTGAGCGAAGAGGTGAAGATCGAGGACTACGATCCTGAGAACCCAGATCTTCCGGCGACGCTTTTCCGCAAGGCTCAGGTCCAGCGCGAAATGAAGGTCGTTGAGCGTGGGCTCGTGACCAGCGAAGGCTTGTGGGACCGACTGCTGCAGGAGCATGGGTCGGTGGCACTGGCCCAACCAAAGACGGACGCAGCCGAGCCGGCCAACAACGAGGCCGGACCACCCGCCAAGTGATTGGCTGACTGACAGATCGAGCGTTGGGCGCGAGGGCGCCTACTCGATGCCCTTGGCCCGGTCGGTGCGAGTGCGCGTGCGATCATCGACGATCTTCTTGACCGTCAGAACGATGGTCAACAGCTTGCCGTTGTTCTTCTTGACCAGCAGGATGTCGTTGCTTTCCTGGAGCGACTTCATGCGGCCCGCCCGGAGTTTGCGTTTCTTCCACACGCAAGAGCGGTAGATGGTGGGGTCCGCGAAGCTCGGACGGTCGGGAACGTCCGCGAGACGGTATCGGCCGTCTTCGGTCTGCACAAACCCGTACGCGCAGTCGACCGCGGTACATCCCGGCTCGAACGTCACCCACAGCAGGGGGGCGCCGTTGCGTTCCTCGATCTTGAGGATGAGACCCGCGGTGTTCTTGGTGACGATTTTCTTGAGCTGGTCTTGGCGCGTCGTCTCGCGGATGTCGCGTGAGACCTCGAACTGCTCATTTTTCTCGTCGGCGGGGTACAGCGAGATCAGTTTCCGCTCGGTGTACACGCGCAGGGGCTGAACGCCCGCTTCGGTCTGGACGCGCGCCAGCTCTTTGGGGGTCAGCGGGAGGCGCTTCTTGCAGCCCGAGAGCGCCGCTAGTGCGCTCACAAGGGCGATTGCGACGGGCAGCCTCAGACGTTGGCGGGTGCTCCTGGGCGCTAGGGCGCCGTTGCGTGGCTCTGCCATCGAGCGGGAGAGTACTGTACTGGTGCGCTCTGTGCACCCTGCACGAGCCGTGGCCAGAGCCGCGCTATCCGCGTTGCTGTCCGGTTTGTGGATCGCGGCGCTGCACCCCGATAAAACACAGGCAGCACCGCGACCTGGTGCTTGGTCCACGCGTGATCCGAATCTCAATTGCCGAGGCTGGCAAGCCGCCCCGCCTCCTGACGTTCTCCAAATCGGAGGTCACGCTGGGGCGCGAGGCGTCCAACGACCTGTGCCTCACGGGAAAAGGAGTGTCTGGGAGGCACTGCCGACTCGTACGAAACGGCGAGGCGATCTTTATCGAGGACATGGGGTCGACCAACGGGACCTACGTCAACCGGGTGCGCGTTGCGGCGCCGACCCAGGTGACGTCGTCGGATGACCTTGTCGTTGCCGTTTACCGCATTCAGGTGCTCAACGATTTTGATTCGGGCCAGCGTCCCCGACCCGCCGAAGGCCCCGCGGGAGGCTCGGGTGTGGTGGAGCGTCAGGTGTCCGCCGCGCATCCTTCCGCCGCGCATCCTTCCGCCGCGCATCCGTCTGCCGTCGCGGCCGGTCCCACCTATACCGCGCCCGCGCAGCCCCACACCGCTGCGCCGCCGCTCGATGCCACGGCGCCGGGGCCGACGAATTCGGGACAGCAACCCAAGGCGCGGGTGCCGGCCGCTACTGACCTCGACTGGGGTCGCGAGTGGGAACAGATCGATCGGCTGACGACTGCGTGGTTCAAGCACGGTCGGCCTCGTCGAGGCCTGCTTCGGGGCGAGCCGTTGGCGAGTGCGCGGCGCTGGCTCGCGCGCGGTCGCGGGAAACATCCGCAGCCCAAACCGGCGCATCGTCAGTTCATCGACGCCGGGGCGAGACGCAGGACCGTGCAGATCTTCGGACGCGTGACGCTGGCCGGCGTATTGCTTGGAGGCGCGGGCGTTGGCGGCGTTTTTGCCTATCGCATGCGCAGCGAGGGAGGCACGGTGCGTGATGGCACGGACTCCGATGGGGTGCTCGCGGACACGAAGCAGGATCTCGGAGACGATCGCGGCGCACCGAAGCGTCCGGACGGCGCTGGCGCAGCGGCGCTGGCGGAAACGGCCTCAGAACTGCTCGACGACGACCCGGTGCTCGCAGCGTTGCTCGCGGCCGAGGCCGCGGCGCGCTTGTCCGGGTCCGAGGCCACGCAGCCCGACCATCCGGTGTCCCAAGTGCTTCGCCGCGCACTGGCCCGTATCGGTAGTCAGGCCCTGCTGGGGCACGGGGGGCCCGTGGCCGCGGTCGCGATCTCCAACGACGGCCGGCTCGTCGCGAGTTCGACGCGGCGACGCGGGGAGCCCGTGCGGCTGTGGGACACGGGGCGTTCGGGGGTCGTACGGCCTTCGCTTCTGAGTAACCACGCCGGTCGGGTGACCGACATGGCGATCACCGACGATGGTCGTTGGCTACTCACGGCGGACGACGACGGCCTCGTCATGCGCTGGGACCTCACCAGTGATGACGCGCCATCGAGCGGAGTCCGCATGGACGCGCACACCACCGCAGTCGAGGCGATGCACCTCGCTGGTTCATGGCTGGTGACTGGCGACGGTACGGGCCGGGCGTGGCTGTGGAACGTCGATGAGCGGAGCCCCCACGCGATTGCACTCAAGGGTAACGAAGCGAAGATCACCGGCTTGGCGGTGACCGCGGACGGCGTCCGGGTGGCGAGCGTCAGCGAGGACGGCACCGGGCGCATCTGGACGCTCGACAATGGTGTGGTGCGGCGGCGTGTTCCAACGCTGACGCGTCCGGAGGAACTCGGCGTTGGTCCGCTGCTGTCGGTCGCCATTTCGCCCGACGGCACGTGGGTGCTGACGGGTGCATCGGACGGTACGGCCTGGCTGTGGAAGGCCGGCTCGGTGGTCCCCGGGCGCGGCGCACCACCGCCACTGGCCGGCAAGCACCAGGGGGCTATCACGCATGTTGGATTCTCCAACGATGGGGCCGTTGCGTACACGGCTGGCCAGGACGGCAAGGTCGTCCCTTGGGACATGACGCTGGACAACCCGAACGACAAGGTCCTGCCTTGGGTCGGTCACAAGGGGGGCATCACCGCGGTGGACGTCACGGGGCCAGTGCAGGATCGTACGTCCAGCGATGGTGTCGCCTATCTTGTTTCCGCTTCCCGAGATGGTACGGCGCGGCGCTGGAATCTCGACGATCGCGATGGTGCCATCGAAGTCGAGATACTGTCGGGGCACACAGGCGCGGTGCAAGCACTCGACGTGTCGGCGGACGGCCGCTGGGCGGTCACCGGAGGCGAGGACAAGACGGCGCGTGTCTTCCCCGTCTGGCGCAAGGGCCGGCCGGACCGGCGCCGTGCTGTGGGTCTGGGAGCGGCGCGCGTCGGTTTTGGCCACGCGGGACCCGTGCGTGCGCAGGCGATGAATCGCGGGGGCAACCGGCTGGTGACGGCATCGGACGACGGCACGGCACGGGTCTGGGATCTCGTGGGAGACGGACGGCTCAGATCCCTGGGGGTGCTTGGCGGCCACCGCGGACCCGTGGGGGCAGTGGCTATCACCGCAAAGGCGCAGTTCGCCGCCACCGGTGCCGCCGGGGGCGACTTGCGACTGTGGAAGCTTGAGAAAACCGCGAATCCCGGACAGGGGCACCTGTCACTCAAGGGGCACACACAGGACATTCGCGGGCTGCACTTCACCAAGAAATACCTCGTGTCGATCAGCACCGACGGTACGGCGCGACTTTGGGACATGGCGACAGCCGATCCCAACGTGGGTGTCGTTGTACTGAGGCACGGCGACGAAGTCGTTGAGTCAGCGGTGAGCGGTGATGGGCGCTGGTTACTGACCGCGACGGGCACAGAACTCAGGGGCGTGTTGTGGGACCTCGCCGCCGACGATCCGGCTGCCGGCAATCTCAAGCTCAAGGGACATAGCGACACACTCACGGCGGTGGCGCTCGGCCCCCGTGGACAATGGGGCGCGACGGGCTCGCGCGACTACCGGGTGCACCTGTACGATCTGTCGAGGGGCAAACCCAAGCGGACCAAGCTGCGGAAGCACGACGGCGATATCTCTGCGTTGTCGTTCGCGCCCAGCGCCCGCTGGCTAGCGACCGCGGACGGCAAAGGTGCCGTGCTTATCTGGGACCTAGAGTCTAAACACCCCGATGAGGACTTCGTGCGCATGAAGGGTCCGACCGGCGGTGTGTATGCCCTGAGCTGGTCCGCCGACAGCCAGTGGCTGTTGGGAGCGAGTGCCGATCGCGGCGTGTACTTGTGGCCGGTGCCCGGCGAGGGCGGCGGGGCCGTGGAGCCGGTGATCCTCGAAGGTCACGAGGGCGTCGTGTCGGGCGTCGATATTTCACGCAACGCCGCTTTTGCAGTCTCGAGCGGGTTCGATGGCACTGCGCGTTTGTGGCCGCTCACCGCCGAGGCCTTGGTGCCGATCGCCTGCGGCCGCGTGGGGCGATGGTTGTCCGACGTCGAATGGCATGAGCACGTCGGCGGCGAGTTTATGGACCGATGTCCGGCCCGCGGCGCGGCGCCTTAGCAGCCGTCGGTCACGGCGTTGCCCCACCGCGTATCGAGTTGGCCTTGCATGAGGGCCGCTCGTAGTCGGCGCACTTGAAGCGTACGTGAATGTGGTGGATGTGTGCGGCGGAATGGGCGACGACGCCTCCGTTCCGCTTGAACAGCTCGTCGACCTCTTCGTCGGTCGCCCCCATCTCGCTGCCCGCACGCCGCAGCGTTGCGTG
>JAESSZ010000861.1 GCA_016763875.1 Nannocystaceae bacterium | reverse complement strand
GCGACAGCCAAAAAAGTTGAGCCTGCCAAGCCGCGGCCAGCCCCGATCACGATCAAGGGCATCGACCCCGGGTTCGCCAAGGAAATTCTCGCGCTCGAAGAGAAGATCGCGGACGACGTCCACGCCTTCGACCTGTTCGGTCTCGAACTGAACGCCACGCGCCGCGACGTTCGTCGGGCATGGGGCGATCTGAGCCGTAAGTTCCACCCGGACGCGTTGGCGAGCCAGGGACTTGAAGTGCTGAGAGATCGTGTGGGCGAAGCGTTCGCCGCTCTCAGCGAGGCTCACCAAGTGCTCGCTGATACCGATGCGCGCGCCCAGTTGGCCAAGCGGATCGCTGCAGGCGACTACGGCAGTACAACTGCAAACGACGCGACTGCGACCGCCCGAGCGGCCTTTGAGGCCGAGCTTCTCTCCCGTGAGGGTGAAAAACTCATGCGGGCGAACAACTTCGCCCGGGCGCTCGTGCAGTTCGAGTCTGCCGCCGCCGCGTACCCGGAGCCCGGGACAGACGCGTGCATCGCGTGGTGCACCTTTCAGCTGTCAGACAAGACCCCCAACGACGCAGCGCTCGCCAATACAAAACTGCAGCGGGTCATTGAGGAGTTCCCGAACATCCCGCCGCCGCACTACTTCCGCGGGTTCGTACTCATGTCGCTCGGGCACGACGACATCGCCACAACCGAATTTACCGAGGCCTACCGACTCGACCCCAGGCTCATCGATGCCGAGCGCCAGGCCCGTGCCCTGCGGCAGAAGAAAAAAGCCGCACGCGAGTCCGCCGCTCCCTCCAAGAGTAAAGGCGGACTTCGCGGCCTCTTCGGCAAGAAGTAGCGACCGAAGTCACAAGTTACGCTGAACCAAGTCTTCCAAAGGCTTGGCCGAGCCTGGGTTGCCGATGATCTGATCGACGACCTCCCCGCCCTTGAACACCAGCAACGCTGGGATGCTCCGGACCCCGTACTTGGCCGCGATCTTAGGGCTCGTATCGATGTCGACCTTCACGACCTTGGCTTTGCCCTCGAACTTGGCTGCGACGCCGTCGAGGTGGGGCGCAATGGCCCGGCACGGCCCGCACCATTCTGCCCAGAAATCGACGAGAACGGGGACGTCGGAAGCGAGGACAGAGTCGGCAAAACCGGCTTCATCGGCGTGTTGAACCAGTGCGTTGCTCATGGTCTACCAATCGTCGCTAGCGCCTCGGGCGTTACTCCCAACCCCCTGCAGCAACCAAACGAAAAGGCGCGCCCGAAGGCACGCCTTTATCCGAACGCGGTGTTGTCGCTTTCCCGTTCGCCACGGACAAATTGCTTGCGGCAGGGGTGAGGATGGCCGTAGCGCCCGAAACAGCGACGACAACGCGGCGGATGCTGGCTTGTAAGAGCACGACTCGTGCCAACTCTTGTCACGCCGCGGCACGCGGAGTTGCGCGCCTCGTGGCAAAGACAGTGGGCAACTTGCTTCACAAGGCCCTGCTACTAGCCCTGCTACTAGCCCTGCTACCAGTCCGCTCAGTCCGCGCGCGCGCGGTCATGGCAGCCGCGACCCACACACCGACTGTCGTGCCGGTCGGCACCCCGTGGGGTATCGCCGTCTGGGAGATCATCACGGAGAACCGCCGACCCTGCGTCCCAGTCACGCTCAAGGTACCAGCGTGCCGCGAGCCCCATGATGTCGAAGTCGAAAAGAGGATCGGCCCGTCGAGCGTTGGCCCGCATGGCGTAGGCACCAACGGGCTCCGCCGACGCCGTCGCGACGTAGGTGCACTGTCTGCCGCTCTCGCTACGAAACGCATAGCCGCCCGGAAAGGCCTCGGCAAAGGTATTGCGGTCGTGCGGATAGATATCGGTGTGTTTGTGCAGGTTGGCCACCACCACCCCGCCCGGCGCGAGGTGGCTGAGCAAGAGCTCATAGTACTCGCGCGTCTTGAGGTGGAACGGCACGAACACGCCCCGAAAAGCGTCGAGCATGATCATGTCCCACTTGGTCTGGGGCGCGGCGTGCTCGACAAACAAGCGGCCATCGTCGACGTGCGTTCGATACGCGGGGTCGTCCGGGACGTCGAAGTACTTCCGTGCGAGGCGAACAACCTCGGGATCGATGTCCACGCCGTCAACCTGTAAACCCTCGATCCGCTCGAACAGATAGTTGCTGATCTGCCCGCCGCCAAAGCCTATCAGCAGCAGCGACTTCGGCTTCGGCTTGAGCATGAAACCCGCCATCATGGTGCGGGAGTAGTCGAGGTCCAGGCTGTTGGCGTGCGACCGGTCGAGACGCGACTCGATGTAGTAGGTGCCGTCGACCACGAAGTACATCGTGCGAACGCTGCCACGCTCGGCCACGACGATGTGATTGAACTCCGATGTGGCCTCCTCCAGCACAACTTCGTCTTCCGCAAGCGCTGACTGCGAGCGGTAAGCCAAACCGACGGCGGCTGCCCCCGCAAGCGCGCCCGCGATCCACGTCCGGCGGCTGAGGTGCGGCGACATCGGCCCCGGAGCGTACTGCATCTCGGTGCAAGATCCGACGGCGACAACGGCACCAACTTGGACAGCACCATGTTGGACGGCACCAGGTTCGCCGGGAACTTGGTCGACGACCCACAGCCGTGTTTGGCTCGCCCGGATGGAACGCCTCGCCGCATTCGTCGGAGTGCTCGGACTGCTCGCTGCAGCAGGGGCCCTAGTGGTTGGTGACCTCATCCTCGTACCAGGACTGAGCGCACAGCATCTGCTGCTGGACGCGAACCTCGCCACGAGCGTCACCGAGCCCGTGCATCTGCGGTGTGCCGAGGTCGCCTTGGTGGGGACTATCGTCCTGGCGCTGGCCGTCCCGCGTTGGCTGGGCTCCAGATTCGCAACCGCTGCGGCCCTGCTCGCGGTCGGCTGCGCTGGGCTCAGCCGGGCGGTACTGCTGCCGAAGATCTACACCGCCTGGGGCCACGTCGATCTCGTCGCCGGGCGCCCGCTGGCGCAATTGGGTCAGGCCAAAGAACTCGCCGAGCAAGGACAGGCGCTCCACGCGGTCCTAGGAGTGTTTTTGCTGCTCGTGGTGGGTTTCGTCGCGGCGCAACGCTCTGCCCGGGCTCCCCGGTTGCACACCTCGTCGGAGGCGTCGCCACCGCCGGAAGCGACGACGACCGAGAGCCCACCGTCTCCCGTTGCCGCGGGCGTCACGGCCGCGTAGGTACCCAGGGAGCACCGCCTACGTGGAGCGAGGGATTCGTCCTAGGACGAAGCCCAACGGCAGGCCGATCGCCAGCCATTTGAACACGAACGACTTCTTGAGTTCGTCGTATTCGCTTTCGAGGGCCGAATCGAGTCGTGAGACGGAGCGCACCTCGCCCGAGTCGATGAGGCTGGCCGAGGCGGTCGCGATACGCAACTCCTCCTCGAGTGGCTGCAACGCCGCCGCATCTGCGCTGCGCTGCAGTTGAATCGCGACCATCAGACTAATGACGAGACCAATCGCAACGCCCAACGGCACCGCGGTGTAGCCGTCTCGCCCGAGGAAGAACCCTCGCTCATCATCAAGGGGGGCCGTCGCCGCGCCGCCTGATCCGGCGAAGTTGCCGGCCCGCGATCGTCGCGGGGGCGCTGCGTCCACCGCCTTGTGCTCCCCAGAGATTCGGCCGCCCAGCTCACGGAGTTTCCGTTGTTTGGGCGCAATGCCGACGGCTTCAAAATCCAACTCAAGGCTGTCTTCGGGTCTTGGCCCTGACCGCTGGCTCGGGTCGGGAGCAACGACCGCTGCGGCGGGTTTCTTCTTCTTTTTCTT
>JAESSZ010000860.1 GCA_016763875.1 Nannocystaceae bacterium | reverse complement strand
GTCCAGTCTTCACCGGAGCCGGGCCCACCACAGCCCGGCTCTCTTGATCCGGAAGCAACGGCGACTGCGGCCGAAACCTCGGGGCGCACCCCGAAGTCGGCCGAGCCGGCGGTGCAGTTCCCGGATGTGGGTCGCGTTCGCTACCGTGACCCTGGAGGTGCCCGCGAGATCTGGCTCGGCGCAGAACTGGGCGGGGCGGTGCTTCCAAAGTCGCTCGGGCGCTTCGATCGCACGGTCTGGACGGTACACGGCACACCGGCCTGGGCGTTGGCGCTGACCCCATGGTTGACGGTCGGTGGCCGTCACACCGTCATCCTCTATGACGCGGTGAACATCCGGCTGCGCGAGCACGACCACACGGTCGAGCTTTCAGCCCGCACCCTGGCGCTGCGCAGTAAGCCGCGTCGTTTCAGCGATCGTCTCGCCGCGGGCGTGTCCACGCACGCGATCAAGAAGAGCACCGTGGACGGGCTCGTGATCAAACCGGGCGGGCTCAACGACACGGTTGTGCATGTCAGTTACGGCCTGTCGCACGCGCTGGGGCGGCGCTTTCGTCTGGGATGGCAGGTGCAGGCCCGCCACGCGTGGGTGTTCCGCAGCACGCAGCGCCAGCTTCGCGCGGCGATGCGAGGCAGTGTTTTGCTCGGCCAGCGTCACCGGGTGGCACTCGAAGGGATCGGCTATTTCGTGCACCGAGACCCAGACCAGGGCGGAAACCCGCTGCCGCGCAATGGGGTTTACGCGCAGGCGGCCGCCGAATGGGTCTGGATGTCGAGGCACGGGGTCGGTCCGATGGTGCGCGGCCGCTTCTTGTCCTCGTTTCGCAGCGGCGAGGCGCCCGCGTACGAGATCCGCGAGGAGGCGCTCAACACGGCGTATGGCGAACTCATCGTCGGCCTCCGCGCGGTTTGGCGGTAGCGTGGCTCCTCGGTCTACCCAGAGTTAGCCGCTGCGCTGGGCGAGCAGCAGTTCGTCGCCTGCGTAAGGACGGCCTTCGCGAGTCGGCCGGTGCAGGTCGCTGCCGACCTCGTCGATCCAATCACGCGCTTGCAGCCAAGCGATCATGCGGCCGCGCCCACCGAGGCCCGGCCGGTTGGCTTTGCCGACGGTCCGGTTGACCTGGAACTGAGCCCCCGCCGAGCGCAGATCCTCGACCATCTCGTGCCCTTCTTCGTCGCGTAGGTACTGGTAACGCTCGATATGCGCCACCAGGGGCACCATGCCGCGGTCGCGGATCTCGTGCACGGCGTCCAACAGGTTGCTCGGGGCGTGCGCGCCCGTGGTGGTCTCGAACAGCACGTAGGACTCGGGGCCAAACGGGACAATGCACCCGGCCTTGATCCGCGCGACGAAGTCCTCGTCGAGGTAGTGCTCTGCGCCCAACTGCAGGGTGAGTTCGATGCCCGCGTCGTCACGTGCCCGCTCTAACGCTTCGAAGCCCCGCTGCAGATCATCGGGTTGGTTGTCGAAGCGCGAGGGGAACATGTGCGAGGTCGCCGCGAGCGTGCGGACGCCCTCGGCGTGCAGCAGCGCGAGCATCTTGAGCGACTCGGCCATAGTGCGGCTGCCGTCATCGATGCCCGGGATGATGTGGCTATGGCAATCACGCTCGCCGAGCATGATGTCGCCGTGTTTTTCCGCGGCGCTGCCCTCGGTGCTTCCGGTGAACTTGCGCTTGAGCCAGCCGAACATCGCATCGCACCAGTGCCTAGGTAATCACGCACAGGCGCGTAGAACCGACGGAGAACTCATCGTCGGGTCCAAGTTCGACCGGTCGCGAAATCGGCTTGTCGTTGACTGACACCAGACCGTCTTCTTTCAGCGGCCGGAGATGCGGTCGGTTGGGAACGCCGCTCCACTCGAGGACGGCGTGCGCGGCGGGGACTGAATCATCGCGAAGCTTGATCTCGCATCGTTCCCCGGAGCCGATGCGGTACGAACCCGGCAAGAACAGCCGGTCGTCCATACTGTCGTCCGAGTGCAGCATGCGGAGCTTTGCCGCGACGGGGATGCCCATGTCGCGATGCAGCACCATGCCCAAGATGTTGGCCAAGGCCCCCGCGTTGGGCGGCCGAGACTTCGTGTTCTTGTCCAGCGCACGTGCCAAGCCTCGCACCAGGCCGGTGGGCAGGTCGCGGCACCCAGGCAGGTTGCAGATCGGCTCGGGCTCGGCTGTCACGTGGGCTTTGAGCCACGCGGTGGGGTCGGCTCGCAGCGCCTCTTTGACATCGATCAGGAGCTCGTCGGGGAACAGCGGTGAGCGTGCCGACAGCAGCTCGTAGAGGATCATCGCGAGGCTGTAGACGTCGCTGGCCGGGTTGAGCACACGCGTCTTGAGTTGCTCGGGCTGGCTGTAGTGCGGGGTGCCGACCACCATGTGGTTCTCGGTCGCGTTGACCCCGACCACCGGGCGGCCGTCCCAGGAACGCGCCAGCCCAAAGTCGAGCAGTTTGATCTGGCCGTCACGCTCGATGAAAATGTTCTCGGGTTTGACGTCGCGGTGCACCACGCCCATCGCGTGCGCCTCGGCCAGCCCTAGGCACGCCTGGTGCACGATGGTCACCGCCTGGGCGGGGTGCAGTGGCTCGGAAAAATCATGCCACTCGTCCAGCGTCTCCCCCATGAGGAGGTCCATCAGCAGGTAGATGTGGCCGTCCGGGCGCAACCCGGCATCGAAGATGCGCACGACATGCGGGTTGGTCAGCGAGCGCAAGATCGTGATCTCGCGCAGGGCTCGCTGGGCCTGCTCGTTCTGCGTGACGGGCTCGCGCGTGAGCTTGAGCGCGAGCGGGTGGTCGAACCCGGGCGCGTCAACCTCGTAGACCCGCGCAAACGAGCCAACTCCGAGTACACCCCGAATACGAATCGTATCGGCGTACACGTCTCCCGGTTGGAGATCGAGGGGCATCAGGTCAAGCGGACTTCAGCCTAACACGGTCCCCTCCGGCTCGCGTAGTCTCTGCCGGCTCAGTCGCAAAAGGCCAGATTCTTATGCTCATCGGCGTTCCCAAGGAAACCAAGACCCATGAATATCGCGTCGGACTCAACCCCGGGGGGGCGCGCCAGCTAGTCGCTGCCGGTCACAAGGTGCTCGTGCAGGCGGGTGCAGGTATCGGCTCCGGCTTCGAGGACGAGACGTTCGTCGCTGCGGGCGCCACGATCGTGTCCACCGCTCCCGAGGCCTGGTCGGCTGAGATGGTGATCAAGGTCAAGGAGCCGCTGCCGAGCGAGTTTCAGTTCTTCCGCGAAGGCCTGGTGCTCTACACCTACCTTCATCTCGCTGCGTTCCCCGAGTTGACGCGCGAGCTCCTCGACAAGAAAGTGACCGGTATCGCGTACGAGACGATCACCGACGACGCAGGTGCGTTGCCGCTGTTGCGTCCGATGAGCGAGATTGCCGGACGCATGTCTGCCCAGGTTGGGGCGACCCACCTCGAGCGCGAAAAGGGCGGTAAAGGCATCCTACTGGGCGGAATCCCCGGTACACCGCGTGGCCGCGTCGTGATCTTAGGTGGTGGCGTGGTTGGCACAGCCGCGGCCCGCATCGCGATTGGACTCGGCGCTCGGGTGACCGTGCTCGACATCGACGCTAGCCGAATGCACTACCTCGAAGACGTGTTCGGTAGCAGCATCGAGACGCTGTACTCCAACCCGGGGAACATCGACGCCGAGGTCCGCCAGGCGGATCTGATCATTGGCGCGGTGCTTGTGGCGGGTGGTGCGGCGCCGAAACTCGTGCGTCGTTCTCACCTCGCCACCATGCAGCCCGGCACCGTCATCGTCGACGTCGCGGTCGATCAAGGTGGTTGCATCGAGACGTGCAGGGCAACGACGCACGACGATCCGACGTTCGTCGTTGATGGGGTGGTGCACTACTGCGTCGCCAATATGCCGGGCGCGGTTCCGAAGACCGCCACCATCGCGCTGACCAACGCCACCTTGCCGTGGGCGCTCCGGATCGCTTCGGCCGGGGTCGCTGGCGCGGCGAGCGGCTCCGTGCACTTGGCGCGGGGGCTGAACACCCTTAACGGTTTGTGTGTTTGCGCTCCTGTCGCCGAGGCGCAGGGGCTGAAGTACACCCCGTTGGCCGAAGTTCTGTAGGCGCATCGTTGCCGCGTGCAGGCACGCGGTAACACCCCATGGCGCGGGTGCGTCGTGCTGCAGTGACCCGAACCAGGGCGCAAAACCGCGGCCCTGGGTTGGGGGTCTCAGTCGTGCACGACCCGACGCAGCCCGTATGCTGGACCGAGGTCGAACCCAAACGATATGCGCACCGTAGATCCAACGCGCTTCGCCCAAATGCGCTCCACCGACCAACGCGACCCAACCCCTGCTCGGTGCCCCCGCTTTTTGTCCGTGAGCGTGGTCACTTTCTTGCTGGCGGGTCTCACCGTGACGGGCGTGCTCGGATGCCAGCCGCCGGCCGCGGCGGGCGAGGGCGATACCGAAGCGGACGAGGAGATCGCGACTCCGGTCGTGATCACCACCGTGCGGGCCGGTCCCATCAAATCCACGATTGCCGCCGCGTCCACGATCGAGCCCGAGCGCAGCGTCACCGTGCACGCCGAGTCGACGGGGCGCATCTCGATGCTGCCCATTGAAGAGGGCGATGCCATCGAGCGCGGCCAGTTGATCGCGAAGATCAAACAAGAGGTCCAACGCAGTGGTCTTGATCGCGCCGCGAGCAACTTGGTCAAGGCCAAGCAAGACCTCGAGGTCGTCAAGAAGTTGCACGAGGCGGGCGCGGCATCGAGCGACGAGTTGCGTAACGCCGAGGTTGCCCACGACACCGCGAAGATCGACGTTCGCGATCGCCGTCGTGACGTGTCCAACACACGCATCACCGCACCGATCACCGGAACGATCACCGAGCGCTTCGTCAGCCCGGGCGCGTACGTGACCGTCGGGGCTCAACTCGCGACGATCATCGATTTCTCGAGCTTGGTCGCGCGTATCTATGTGCCCGAGCGCGAACTCGATCGCATCGCGGTGGGGCAAGCCGCGCAGGTCGTGGGCAAAGCCGCCTCCGATCGACGGGGAGAAGGGTCTGTGTTGCGAATCGCCCCCGTGGTCGATGCCACGACCGGTACCGTGAAGGTCACGATCGCTTTGCCCGCGCCGCTGGCCGGCGGAAGCCACGGTTTTCTGCCCGGCATGTACGCCCAGGTCACGTTGACGACTCAACGCCGCGAGCGCGCCGTACTGCTGGACAAGCAAGCGTTGGTCTACCGCAACGAAGCGCCGTTCGTGTTCGTGCTGGACGGCGACCGGGTCACCGAGCGCGCGCTAAAGATCGGTCTTTCCGACCAGGATCATGTCGAGATCCTCGCGGGTCTCGAGCTGGGTGATGAGGTCGTGCGCAGCGGCCAGGCGGGACTTGAGGCCGGCGGCTTGGTGCGTCGTGTCGACCCCACCCCAACGCCCACACCGACCCCTGACAGTGGTGCCACTGCCCAGGTCAGTGAGCGTTCCGATCGGGCAGACGAGGCCGCTGGAGGTGCATGAGCGCGCCGCCAACTGGCCCTGGATCTGCCTCTGGATCTGGCCCTGCCGGCATCGATGAGGGAGCGCCACCGGTTCGCGCTGAGGTCACCCTGACGCGAGCCCGGACCGCCCGCTGGATCGAAGTGACGACCCAGCGTCCCGTCGCTGTCCTGATGGTCTTTGTCGCCGTCATGGTGTTCGGTTGGTTTTCGATCCGGCTGCTGCCGGTCAACCTGATGCCGGACATCTCGTACCCGAAGCTGACGGTCCGCACCGAGTACGCGGGCGCGGCACCGGCCGAGGTCGAGAACAACGTCTCGCGTCCGCTCGAAGAGATGCTGGGCGTGGTCACCGGCCTCACGCGGATCCAGAGCGTGTCGCGCACGGGGACCTCAGACGTGGTGCTGGAGTTCGCGTGGGGTACGGACATGGACGACGCCGGCCAAGACGTGCTGGAGGCCATCGACAAGGTCGAGCCGCTGTTCCCCGAGGGCGTCAAACAGCCGCTGATCCTACGCTACGACCCCACACTCGATCCGGTCGTGACCCTGTCGATCCGTGGGGACGGACCGCGTTTCGAGGGCAAAGACGGGTTGGAGCTGCTACGGCGCATCGCCGATCGGGACGTCCGCCGAATGCTGGAACCGATCCCAGGGGTCGCGGCGGTCAAGGTCAAGGGCGGCTTGGAAGACGTCGTGCACGTCAAACTCGACGCCGAGCAAATGCGTCGCACGGGCCTGTCGTCGCAGGCGGTGGTGGACAGACTCGCCGCCGAGAACATCAACCTCGCGGGCGGCACGATGCGCGACGGCAAGACGCGTTACCTGGTGCGCACCGTCAACGAGCTCCGCGACGTCGCCGATATTGGCAGCGTGGTGCTCGTGCACCGCGACGGCCGTGACGTGCGGCTGTCCGATGTCGCGACGTTCGAGGGGGCACGCTTCGACCGCCGCGAGGAGATCACGAGGATCGACGGCGCCGAAGGCGTAGAGATCGAGGTCTACAAAGAGGCCGACGCCAACATTGTGGCGATGTCCTCCCGGGTTCGCGGACAGCTCGACCGCAAGATCGCGCCCGAGATGAAAAAACAGTACGGGGCGACGGTTCAAGTCGCTTCCGATCGTTCGGGTTTCATCGACTCCAGCATCCGAGAGGTTCGCAACACGGCGATCATCGGCGGCCTGCTCGCGGTCGGCATCTTGTTCGTTTTTCTGAGGGACGTGCGCAGCACGCTGATCGTCGCCGTGTCGATTCCGGTCTCGGTGCTCATCACGTTCGCGCCGCTGTCGTTGGCCAACGTCTCGCTCAACATCATGTCGCTGGGCGGGTTGGCGATGGGAATCGGCATGCTTGTCGACAACTCCATCGTCGTGTTGGAGTCGATCCATCGCTGTCGGCAAGAAGGCGACGATCTGGTCGCAGGCACACTGCGGGGCACGGCCGAGGTTAGCAGCGCGGTCATGGCCTCCACGTTGACCACGATCGCGGTGTTCTTTCCCATGGTTTTCGTCGAGGGCGTCGCAGGACAGATGTTCGGCGACCTCGGTCTCGCGGTTGTGTTTTCGCTGCTCGCCTCGCTGGCGGTCGCCCTGTTTCTGATCCCAATGCTGGCGTCGCGTGCCGGGCTCGCCGAGGCCCACGGTGGCCCCAATGGGATCGTGGCGGCGATCTTGGCCACGTGGGGGCGGTGGGCGAGTATCTCGGAACTCGTGGCATCGATCCGCGCCTGGCGGCGTCGCCCGTGGCTCGTACTGTTTGTCCCCTACGTGCTGCTGCGGTGGGCGCTGCACCTGGTGTTCGAGCTACTGGGCAAGGTGATCCTCACCCTGCTCGTGCTGTCCCTGCTGCTCATCGTTGGCGCCGTGTACCTCGTGGGCCGCGTCGTCGGCCTGCTCATCTGGCCGGTGTTGTGGGCGTTTGCGTGGTTGGTCAGCGTGCTCGAGCGGGCTTATCCGCCCGTGATTCGGGCGTGCCTTGCCAATCGTGTCGTGGTGTACGCGGCGTTCCTTGGCTCGCTCGCATTTGTTGGCTGGGGACTGTCGCGTGTCGACACTGAGCTCATCCCCCAGCTGCACCAGGGCGAGTTTACGGTGGAGATGCGTTTGCCAGTCGGTACATTTCACGACGAGACCGACCGCACCGTGGCCCCGCTGGAGACCGCCATCTTGGCGTCGGTGCCTCACGTTGCGCACGTCACCGCGACCATTGGGACCGTTCCCGAGGATGCCGACACCTCCGAGCGTGGCCCGCACACCGCGAGCCTGCGTGTCTTGTTGCATGACGACGCCGCGCCGCCCTCGTTTTCCGAGAAGGTCCATGCGTGGGTCTCGGGACGGGGCCGAGCCGAGGCTATGGAGTCCGAGGCGTTGGCGGCGATCCGCGAAGTCGTCGCCGACGTGCCCGACCTGCGGGTCTCGATCGCCCGCCCGATCCTGTTCTCGTTCAAGACGCCGATCGAGGTCGAGATCCGCGGTCACGATCTGCCCGCGCTCGCCGTAGCGACCGAACTCGTGGCTCGACGGCTGGCGGGCATGAAGGGGCTGCGCGACGTCGAAGGCTCGATCCAGCCGGGGTCGCCCGAGGTGCACGTCATCTACGATCGCGACGCCCTGGCGCGACAGGGACTCGACGTCAATACGACCGCCGAGCAGCTTCGACGCAATCTTGCTGGGGCGGTGGCGACACGGATGACCCGGGGCGACCGCAAGGTGGACGTGATCGTTGCGTTCTCCGGTTCGCAGGACATGTCGCTGGCGGAGGTCGAGTCGATGGTCGTCAATCCCGGAGCGGCTCGCCCAGTCCCGTTATCAGCGGTGGCGGAGATGGTGGTCTCACGCGGTCCCAACGAGATCCGCCGCATCGGACAGCAACGTGTGGGCCTGGTGACCGCGAACCTCGAAGGCCTGGCTTTAGGGGCCGCCGCCGAGCGCATCGAGGCTGAACTCGCCACCTTGTCGCTGCCCCCGTCGATCACCACCGAGGTCACGGGTCAAAGCGAAGAGTGGAAAACTTCGTCGCGCTCCCTGTACGTCGCGCTCGCGCTCTCGGTGTTCCTGGTCTACGTGATCATGGCCTCGCAGTTCGAGAGCCTGGTCTATCCGCTGGTCATCCTGCTCACGATCCCGCTCGCGCTAGTCGGTGTCGTTGGTGTGTTGCTGGTGCTCGAAATGCCAGTGAGCGTCGTTGTCTTCCTCGGCGCCATCATGCTGGCGGGCATCGTCGTCAATAACGCCATTGTGCTCGTGGATTACACTGGGCGGCTCAAGGCGCGGGGTATGTCGACCGCAGCGGCGCTCGAGATGGCAGGTCGGGTGCGGTTGCGGCCGATCCTGATGACGACGCTGACCACGATGTTGGGCCTGCTTCCCATGGCGATTGGGCTCGGGGACGGCGCGGAGATTCGCGCGCCCATGGCGATTACGGTCATCGCGGGTTTGGGCTTGTCCACAGTGCTGACGTTGCTGGTCATCCCCACGCTGTACGCGGCGGTCGACGGAATTGCGGGCGGCCGTCGCCTGGGCGAAACGATCCAGGCCGGGCTGCAGGCCGACATTGCACGGGTCACTGCCGAGCAGCTTGCGCCCGAGGCGAGTGCTGCCCCGGTGGAAACCGGGCCCAGCGCACAGACCGAGGTGGCGCCGAGCGCGGACGATGAGGAGGAGCCGCCCGCATCGTGAAACCGCAACTCGCCAACAACGCGATTGTGAGGCTGTCGTTGCGGCGGCCGATCACGATGATGATGATCCTGCTCTCGGCGGTGGTCCTCGGGTTCGTTGCGTTGTCGCGCATTCCGCTGGAGCTCATTCCCGCGGGCTTCTCCGCGCCATTCCTTTCGGTGTCGGTCTCGTATCCCGACGCAACCGCGCGGGATGTCGAAGAGAAGATCACGCTGCCGCTCGAGCAGGCGATCGCGACCACACCGGGTCTGGACCGCATCAGTTCGACGTCCTCGGCCGGAGGCGCCCGTGTTTCCATGGTGTTCAAGAGCGACACCTCCATGGACATCGCCTATCGCGAGGTTCGCGACCGCATCGCGCGGATCCGGGATGACCTGCCCGACGACGTCAAGGACGTGGAAATCCACAAACAGTCGGCGGACAGCCTACCGGTGGCGATCTACGCGGTTGTCTGGGAACCCGACGTTGTGGACCCCTACGGCATTATCGACCGCAAGATCAAACGGCCCCTGG
This sequence comes from Nannocystaceae bacterium, assembly GCA_016763875.1. Taxonomy (GTDB): domain Bacteria; phylum Myxococcota_A; class Polyangia; order Nannocystales; family Nannocystaceae; genus JAESSZ01. The sequence goes on along the minus strand of JAESSZ010000860.1, from coordinate 2,413 downwards.
CGCGGATCGACGGGGTCGGCTTGGTCAATCTGTGGGGCGAGACCAAGGAGCAGGTCTACATCGAGATCGATCGCGCGCGAGCCGACGCGCACGGCATCGATATCTTCAATCTGGTTCAGAAACTCCGCCGTGACAACTTCGCGGTTGGGCAGGGCAGCGTTCGCGAGGGGGGGACGCGCTATCTGCTGCGCACGGTGATGTTGTGGGAGTCTCCCGAGGACATCGGCAACACGGTCATCGGGCAGCGCGCCGCTGCGGGCGGCGACCTGCGATTGCGGGACATCGCGACGGTGGAACTCCGACGGCCCGATGTGACCCGCTACGATCGCTACAAGGGGCGGCCCTCGCTCATGTTCGGGGTGCTCAAGGAGTCGCAGGCCAACACGGTCGACGTCTCCGATCGAATCAAGGCTGCGGTGCAGGCGGCTCGCGCAAGCCCCGAGTTGTCGCAGTTCAAGATCGAGAGGGTCTTCGTGCAGGGCGACACGATTCGCTACTCGCTGGGGCAGGTGTTCGACGCGGGCCGTCAGGGCGGCATCTTGGCGCTGCTGATCCTGTTGTTTTTTCTGCGGCGGCTGCGGCTGACGCTGCTGATCTCGCTCGCGATCCCGTTGTCGCTGTTTTTGTCGCTGCCCGTCATGTACTTCTCGGGGCAGTCGATCAACCTGGTGTCGCTCATCGGCTTGATGATCTGCATCGGGCTGGTGGTCGACAACTCGGTCGTGGTCGCCGAGAATATCAGCCGGTTCCGAAAGCGCGGCCTCGGGGCCTATGCGGCGGCACTGCAGGGGACCGGAGAGGTTGCGCTGGCGATCACCCTGGCGACGATGACCACCGTGGTCGTGTTTTTGCCGGCTGCGCTGCTGTCCAAGGGCACAACCCAGTTCTTCATGGTCCGCATGGTGACGCCCGTGTGCGTGTCGCTGATCATGAGCCTGTTTGTTGCGGTGGTCTTGGTGCCGTTGGCGAGCGTGACCGTCTTGCGCGAAGACTCGCTCGACCTCACGCGGTTGGGTGGGTTTGGCGCGCTGCTCAATCGCGCCGACGTGCTGTGGAAAGCGATCCTCGAGCGCGCCTACGAGAGCACCATGGGGCGCCTCAATCGGGCGTACACACGATTGCTCCGGCTCTCGCTTCGTCGCCGCATGGACGTGGTGATGGTGGCGCTACTGGCCCTGGCGTCGGCGGTCTTTCCCATGACGCAGGTGCGGTGTGCCTCCGGGGAAAACTTCGGCTCCCGCAACGTGACGGTGAGCTACTCGATGCCGTCCAATACGACCCTGGACGAGGCTAACGCGTTCTTCTTGGAGGTCGAGGGCATGCTCGAGGCGCGCGCCGAAGCGCTGCATATCGAGGGCGCGTACTCCGGTTTTGACGACAGTAGCGGCCGGATTCAGGTGTTCTTCAAGAAACCTCAGCCCGGCCAGCCCAGCTTCAAGTCCATGGCGCAGGCGGTGATCGAGATCATGCCCGAGCGGCCGGGCTGGGACATGCGATCGCGGTTCGGACAGAGCGACGGCGCCAAAGACGACGCGGTGCGATTCCCGATCTATGGCAAGGACCACGACGCGGTGACGCGCGCCCGCGAGGCGCTAGAGGCCCGGCTCGTGGAGATTCCCGGAGTCTTGGGGATCCACCAGGAGGGGGGCGATACACGGCGTCGCGACGAGCTTTCGCTGCGGATCGAACGCGACATGTCCCAGCGTTTTGGGGTTCCGGCGGCGGTGGTGGCCAACACTGTGGCGTGGGCGATCCGTGGGGCACCGTTGCCGCGATTTCATACCGACGAGCGTGAAGTCGATGTAATTGTCCGTTACGCGGCCGAAGACCGGGAGAACGTCGATCAGCTCCTGGGTTACACGGTCCCGAGCGAGCGAGGCGGGAAGGTGCCGATCGAGATCGTCGCCAGAAAATCGGTGACCGAGGGCGAGACGACGCTGTCGCGATTCAACAAACGTGTGTCTGCAGTGGTCGCATTGGACCTCTCGAGTGGCGAGCGGGCCGAGACTCTCGACCGTCTGCGGAAGTTCTTGAACAACTACAAACTTCCCGAAGGCCTGTCGTTCGACGCCGACGATTCGGTCCGCGCGGTCGAAGAAATGCAGCGCGACCTGATGGGGGCGCTCGGGCTGGGCACGATCTTCATCCTGCTCATCATGGGGTTCCTGTTCGAGTCGTTCGTGCTGCCGCTGCCGGTACTGCCTTCGATCCCGCTGTCGTTTGTCGGCGTGTACTGGTTCTTGTACGCGACCGGCGAGAACATCGATGGGCTCGCAGGGATCGGCATGGTGCTGCTGCTCGGCGTCGTGGTGAACAACGCGATTGTGCTCGTCGACTTCATCAACGGCGCGCGTGCCATGGGGTTGTCGCGGGTCGAGGCGGTGGTGCAGGCGGGAAACCTACGGTTCCGTCC